>JBBQFE010000101.1:0-8562 GCA_038321605.1 Mycobacteriales bacterium
CCCGTCGCCGAATGCGTCAATGGCGGCAGGGCTTCTGCCGTCCAGTCGGTCATCGATCACGGCACAGGCGAGCTCGCTGTCGTGCGTCCACGAGCGGCGGTTGATGTTGTCCGAGCCGACACTGGCCCACACGTCGTCGACGATCCCCACCTTCGCATGCACGTAGACGGGGACGCCGTCATGGTTTTCGAGACCGTATACGGCAACCCGCTCTCCACCGGCCCGGCGAACCAGGTCGAGTGCCTGTTGGCGCCCGACCAGGTTCGGCGGCTGGGAGAACCGGCCGTCCTGATCGGGGTGAAGCGGCAGCACGACGATCAGCTGCAGGTGCGGCGATCGGGTGAGTGCGCGGGCGAAACTCGCGACGATGCCACCGTTCCAGAAGTACTGGTCCTCGATGTAGATGAGGCTCCGGGCCAGGCCGACAGCCTTCTGATAGCCATGCGCGACACTGCGTTCGCCGCGAGGAGCGAACGGAAACGCCGGCCGCTTCTCAGGGTAGGTGCGCAGGAGTTGGACGTACTGGGCACCCTGTTCGGCAGGAACTGGGCGCTGCCGGGGCAACGGGCTGGGATCGATGTCCTCGCCGCGCAGTCGATCAGCCAGTCGGCTCAACGGGTTGCGGTTGAGCGGTGTGGGGTCTTCCCACCGCTCCCGAAAGACGTTCTCCACGTCCTGCACCGCCGGCCCGCGCACCGCCACCTGAATGTCGTGCCACGGCGGACGCGAACCGTAGATGGCCGCCATCGGTTGCCGTTGCGGATCGCCCCGATGATCGGCATCGTCATTCCTGCTGTGGCACAGGTCGATGCCACCGACGAAGGCAACGTCGAGCTCGGGCCGATCCGGGTGTCGCAGCACGACGAACTTCTGGTGATGGGAACCGCCGGCGCGGACCCGCATGTCTCGCACGACCTCGCCGCCGGCCCGGTTCACCTGCTGACCGAGGTGACGGTTCTGTTGCTCGCTGAAGGACAGCCGGTCCAGATGAGACCGCCAGACCAGGCCTTTCACGATCACACCTCGACGTGCCGCGTCGCACAGCACGGTGCCCACCTCGGTACCCCGACCATCGAGCAGCTCGTCCGGATCGCCCCGCCAGTCGGTGAACAGCAGCAAGTCGTCGCGGCGCATCAGCCGTACGCAGCGCAGCAACTCGGGTAGGTAGGTGCCGCCATGGACCAGCGGCCGCACGTCGTTGCCGAAGGTCCAGGGGCGTTGTGCCGGATGATCCCGATCGAGTCTGGTCCACGGGTTGTCGCGCTCGGCCTCGGTGAGCAACCACCGGCCGACCGCGGTAGTAGGCACGGCTGGATCGTCGTTGACGATGTCGACCATGATCTCCCGCCAGGTTGTCAGACGACGACTGCTCGTGATCATTAGAACCTACGCCGGACCCAGCGGTGCCCGGACGTCTGGCGGCGGAGCCTCCAGCGCGGCTCAGCCGGCTGCTACCGGACCGACCGTGGGATCACACGCCGCAATGCTGCTCGGCTGCCGCAGCGGTACGGTCTGGTCAGGCGGGTAGACCTGCACCTCGGCCGTCTTCCAACTCGTCGAGCAACCCGTTCCGGGGATGGAGCCGTCGAGGGTGCGCACGACGAACGATGCCCGCTGGCCCGGCTGCAGCGTCACCGTCAACGGCGCCTGGGCAGTCCTGTTCGCGGGGCGCTGGATGATCGATCCGTCGGCGAACAGGTATGAAAAGCCGGGAAAGCCGACCGTCGAGCAGGTGCCGGGACCACGATTGCTCAAGTAGTAGGTGACGTAGAAGCTGCCTGCGGTGCCATCGGCCCTGCCCTGCGCCAGTGACAACTGCTGGGTCCGGCAGGTTGGCAGCCCAGCCGCCGGTGTACCGGTCGGCCGGGCGGTCGAGGTTGGACCAGCCGGCGGCCTCGCCGCCGACGAGGTGGCCGACGGCGGACTGGTAGACGCAGCAGACCCCGCCGCCGACGTGCTGCCTGCGGTGTCCGAGCTGGGCGCCGCAGCCGAGGTCGGCAGCAGCGGTGCGGCCGTAGTGGTGGCGGAATGCTTGGAGGAGCAGCCCGCGAGCATCGACAGTACGACGATTGCCAGCACGCTGACCGCAGGAGCAGAAACCTTCATGGGTGCCCACCGTCCCTCTGTCGCGGAGTGTCTCACACCCAGTTGACACAACGGAGGATCGAGATGTTGCACGCAGCGCTGGGGACCAAGATCACCTGAACGCCGGATCGCTGGACTTCGACTCGGTATGCAGTAGACAATGTGACCAGCCCAAATAGGAGAGGCTGCCTATGCCCGAGAAAACTCTTACCGACACGGCACTTCCGGGGCTGAGTCACGCCTCGCTGGCCACCAGTGCCACGGATTGGATCACCGACCGGATCCTCGAGGGCCGCATCCGTCCCGGCGAGCGGATCACCGAGGTGGGCCTCGCCGAGCAGATGGGCGTCAGCCGGTCGCCGGTCCGGGAAGCGTTGCAGGCGCTGTCGCGTGGCGGCCTGCTGATCGTCGAGCCCCGTCGTGGCGCCTTTGTCGCAGAACTGGACCGCACCAACGCCGCCGATCTCTACACCTGCCGCCTGCTGCTGGAGCCGCACTGCACCCGCCTGGCCGTCGAGTCGATGGACGAGAACCGAGTGAGTGCCCTGCGCGACATCTTCGCCCGGATGCGGTCCGCCGTCGAGGCGGGTGACGCAGCCTCGTACGTCGTCGCCCTCAAGGAATACAACTGGACCCTGCTCGACGCCTGTCCGAACCGGCTGCTGTTCGGCTTCGCCGAATCGTCCTGGCAGGCGTCTTTGCGGTACTGGGACCTGCTGGTGCGTGGTTCGTCGGACTATCTGGGCAAGTCGTTGCGCCGCAACAGGGGTATGCAGAACGCCATCATCGCCCGCAACCCGGACAAGGCCGAAGCGGTGGCCGTCAAGGTGCTGCAGTTCGGCCGGGCGGAGCTCCTCAAACTGCTGTCCAGGTTGCCCACCGAACCGGTCTGAACCACCTACGTCAACCCAAGCCATCTCGTCACCGGCTCTCACCGAGCCCGCCTCACCACCTGCTCCGCACCGCCCTGCAGAATCAGCTGTCTTCCGCCCGTAACCTGCATTGCATACAGTGCACACGAGCGGTCCAATCGGAGAGGAAGTCCACCGCGTGCGGTTGTTCGACACGAACTGGCACCAGATAGAGGCCTACCTGAAGCACGACGATCGGGTGGTGCTGCCGATCGGTTCCACCGAGCAGCACGGCTACCTGTCCCTTGGTACCGATGCGATCCTCGCGGAGCGGGTCGCACTGGAGGCCGCCGAGCCGCTCGGACTGCCGGTGCTGCCGGTGCTGCCGTTCGGCATGGCGCCGTACTTCAGCGCCTTCCCCGGCAGCCTGACGCTGCGGATGAGCACCTATGTCGCTGTCATGTCCGACCTCTTGGACACCCTTGCCGGGCAGGGCTTTCGCCGGATCGCGATCGTCAACGGGCACGGTGGCAACGCGCCGGTGATCGGCGCGGTCCGGGAGTGGATCGCCCAACCTCGCGATTTTCGGGTCCAGGTGGTGTTCACCAGCTGGTACTCGGCGCCCAAGGTGGCGGCGCTGGCCGAGGCCTCCGAGTCCGACCCGACCCACGGTGGTTGGTTCGAGAACTTTCCGTGGACCAGGCTCGTCGACGTGGCCATGCCCTCGCAGGCGAAGGCGCACATCTCCCGTGAGGTGATCGCCCAGGCCAGCCCGGCCGACATCCGGAAACTGACCGTCGACGGCAGCTTCGGTGGCTCCTACGCCCTCGACGACGACATCATGACCGAGATCTGGGCCACCGGAGTTTCCGAGGTCCGGGACCTGCTGGAGAACGGATGGGCTTTCTGATGCTGGACATTGCAGATCGACGCGCCTTCATGACCGGTAGCTCCGAATGATCGGCGGCGGACTCGTCGGGCGGGTGGCGCTGGTCACCGGCACCGCGCACGGTATCGGTGCAGCCATCGCCGCAGCGCTGGCCGAGGAGGGCGCAACGGTGCACGGCGTCGACAAGGACACCGTCGACGTCTCGGATGCGGGCGCGGTGACCGACTACGTGACATCGCTGCCCCGGGTCGACATCCTGGTCAACAACGCCGGCGGCGTGGTCGGTCAGACGCATGTCCCCATCGAAGAGGTCACCGACGAGGCGTGGCGCGCGGTCATCGACGCCAATCTCACGTCTGCCTTCACCTGCACCAGGGCCGTCGCCGCCGGGATGAAGGCTGCGGGCTGGGGACGCATCGTCACCATCTCGTCCGGTGCCGGACGCAGCGTGAGCCTCACCGGTATTCAGGCCTACACCAGCTCGAAGGCGGCCCAGATCGCGTTCACCCGCCAGTTGGCTCACGAACTCGGTCCCTTCGGCATCACGGTGAACTGCATCGCGCCCGGTTTCGTGCTGTCCAATCCCACCACCCAGAAGCAGTGGGAGAGCTACGGCTCCGACGGCCAGCAGGCGCTCGTGCAGGGCATCGCGCTGCGTCGGCTGGGGACCGCCGACGACATCGCCAACGGCGTGCGCTGGCTGACCTCCGACCTCGCCGGCTGGGTCACCGGCCAAACCCTCTCGATCGATGGTGGACATGCTCTCTTTTGACGACGACGACCGTTTCCTCGCCGACCTGACCGAGTACGTGGCGATCCCCAGCATCAGCAGGGACGCCACTGCCGACCCCATGTTGGCGGCGGCCCGCTGGCTGGCGGCCAGGCTCGACTTCGCCGACCCCCAGATCGTGCAGACCGGCGGGCATCCGGCTGTCGTGGCGCAGTGGTTGGGAGCGCCTGGAGCGCCAACCGTTCTGGTCTACGGTCATTTCGACGTGCAGCCCACCGGTGATCTCGCGGAATGGATCACGCCGCCGTTCGAGCTGACCCGCGACGGCGACCGGGTGCGGGGCCGGGGTGTCACCGACGACAAGGGCCCCGTCTACATCGTGCTCGAGGTGGTCCGGCAGTTCCTCGCGCAAGAGGTCAGGCTACCACTCAACGTCCGGTTCCTGTTCGAGGGCGAGGAAGAGATCGGCAGCCCTAACCTGCCCGACTATGTGCGCGCGCACGCCGCCGAATTGGCTGCCGACCTGGTCATCTCGGCTGACGGGGCAATGTGGCGTGCCAGCGAACCGTCCTTGTCGATCGCCTCCAAGGGCCTGCTGGGCCTCGACGTCGAGGTCACCGGAGCCAACCGTGACCTGCACTCCGGGCGCTACGGCGGTACGGTGGCGAACCCGATCCACGCTCTGGTCGGGCTGCTGGCCAGCTTGCACGATCCCGATGGTTCGATCGCGGTGGACGGTTTCACCGACGGCATCCCACCGCTGAGCGACGCCGAGAGGGCCGAGATCGGTGCGGTGATCTTCAACGACGCCGACTACCGGGCCGACCTCGGTGTGGCGGAGTTGCACGGCGAACCCGGCCTTACGACCCTGGAACGGCTGTGGACCCGTCCCACCGTGGAGGTCAACGGCATCTCGGCGGGTGGTCCGTACACCGTGATCCCGCACCGCGCGATGGCGCATCTGACCTGCCGGCTCGTCCCGGGCCAGGACCCCGACCACGTGGGCTCGGTCCTCCGCAAGCACCTGTTGGACCAGCCGTCACCGGGCGTCACGGTATCGGTCATCATCGAACCCGGCGCCGTCCCGGCGTACACCATTCCCGCCGATCACCCGGCGATCCGGGCCGCCCGGCAGGCCTTGGCCGAGGTCTATCCGGGCCAGCAGGTACTGCTGGCCCGCATCGCCGGCACGCTGCCGGCAACCGTGTTGTTCGAGGAATGCCTCGGTGCGAAAACGCTGTTCTTCTCCTTCTCCACCGCCGACGAGCTGCTGCACGCGCCGAACGAGTTCCTGCGGATCAGTCGGTTACGCGAAGGTATGCGCGCCTGGGAGAGCCTGTTCCGGCTGCTGGCCGACGGCGAGCACCGACTGGCTCCGGTGTCTCGATGAGCGCGGGGGACTACACCTCGTATTCGTATCTGGCCCCCGGGGAGCTGGCGGACTTCGACCTCGACCCTGAATTCGACAGGGTGCCCCGGCACGACCTCGGCCTGTCCGACGAACAGATGCAGCGGGCCGAGCGACTGTTGGCCGACAACGTGGTGATCAGCCTGCACGATCACCCGGTGCGCTTTCCGAGGGACATGTCCCAGACTCCCGCCTACAACCGGACCGCTCGCCAGCACACGGCGTTCGAGGGGCTCGCGCGTTCGGCGATGACCTGCGTCTTCGACAACATGATGGACGGAACCGCCTGCGTCACCGGTCATGCGCCGTGGCGGTGGGACGACGTGGTGGCCGACCTGGGCATGCGGCAGGCTGATGTCGCCCACCAGGACCGGGTCGTGGTGGCCCGAACGGTGGCAGACATTCTCGCGGCCAAGCGCAGCGGAGCCGTCGCCCTCGTCTTCGGCCTCGAGGCCGCCACGCCGATCGAGAACGAGCTCGACCGGCTGGACATCCTGTTCGGCCTGGGTCTGCGCCAGATCGGCATCGCGTACAGCGATTCCAATGCCCTCGGCAGCGGCCTGTCCGAGGTGGTGGACGGCGGCCTGACCCGTTTCGGCAGGGCCGCGGTGGGCCGGATGAACGCCGTCGGCCTAGCCATCGATGTCTCGCACTCCTCCGACCAGACCGGCCTGGATGTGTGTGCGGTCAGCCAGGCACCGGTACTCATCACGCATGCCGGAGCGCGCCAGGTCTGGGACATCCCGCGGCTGAAGGGTGATGCGGTGTTGCGGGCGGTCGCCGGCACGGGCGGGGTGATCGGCATGTCGGCAGCGCCGCACACCACCCTCAGCGCCGATCACCCCGCGCACTCGATCGATTCGGTGATGGACCACTTCGAGTACATCGCCGAACTGGTGGGCATCGAGCACGTGGCGTTCGGCCCGGACACCCTCTTCGGTGATCACGTCGGGCTGCACACCACCTTCTCGCACCTACTGGCCGGTGCCGCCGACTCCGCCCCGCCGCACCCGAAGGTGCGCTACGTGGCGGGTTTGGAGAGCCCGGTGGAGAACTTCCACAACATCGCCGGCTGGCTGGTCGGGCACGGTTACACCGACACCGACATCGCCGCGGTGCTGGGCGGAAACATCCTGCGGGCGCTGGCAGACATCTGGCCGGCGGGGGCGACCGGCTGAGTCGGCAGCGCTAGGCGGCCCAGCGGCGTGGCTCGACCCGGCGGTGTCAGGGGACCAGCGCGACCTTGATCGCCTGGCGGGAATCCATTGCCGCATAGGCATTCGCGGTGTCGGCCAGTGGCATGGTGACATCGAAGACCGGTGCCGCGTCGATCTCACCGCGCAGCGTGCGCCCGAGCAGATCGGGCAGGTAGCGGCGCACCGGTGCCACCCCGAGCCGGACGCCGAGGTTGCGCGCCAGCAACGGGATCAGCGCCACCGAGGGTGTGGTGTGGGGGACCCCGACCGCTCCGATCTGGCCACCGTCGCGCACCGCGCCGATAGCGGTCTCCCAGGCCTGTGGCGTGCCGACCGCCTCCACCACGTGGGCAGGACCCAGACCGGCGGTCAGCTCGCGGACCGCCGCCACTGCCTCGTCGCCGCGTGACTCGACGATGTCGGTGGCCCCGAACCGGCGTCCCAGCTGTTGCCTATCGGCATGCCGGCTCAGCAGGATGATCCGCTCGGCCCTGAGGATCGAGCTCGCGGCGAGCACGGCACACAGCCCGACGGCACCGTCGCCGACCACCGCGACGGTGGAGCCTTCCGAGACGCCGGCCATCTCGGCGCCGTGCAGCCCGGTCGCCAACACGTCGGTCAGGGCGAGCAGAGACAGCAGCTCAGCGTCGCCCAGTTCTGCATTTCCCTCCGGGACCACCACCAGGTTCGCGTCCGCGAACGGCACCCGGAGCGCCTCACCCTGACCGCCGTCGTACCCCGGCGCGCCCCAGGTGCCGGACTGCGGGCAGGACGTGTAGAGACCCGCCTGGCAGGCCGGGCAGCTGCCGTCGCCGATGCTGAACGGCGCGATGACCAGTTCGCCCACCCGCAGCGTGCGTACGTCGGCACCGACCTCGGACACGATGCCGATGAACTCGTGGCCGAGCCTGGAACCGGGGGTCCGCTCGAAGGTGGCCCGGTAGGCCCAGAGGTCCGACCCGCAGACGCAGGATCGCAGCACCTGAACGATCACGTCGGTGGGCTCGACGATCGTAGGGTCGGCTACGTCGGTGACGATCACATCGCCGGCGGCCTGATAGAGGGCAGCGCGCATGGTGCGGTCCTTTCGCTACAGAACTGGTTTTCTGGTGTCAGCCGGCCAGGATCGCTTCGATCACCGCTGCGGCCCGAAGCAGGCCGGCCTCGTCGCCGACCCCTGCCGCGAGCTGCAGGGCGACCGGTAGGCCGTCTGCGGTGCGGCCGATCGGCAGTACGAGGGCGGGCTGGCCGGTCACGTTGTAGGCACCGGTGAAGATGCCTTCGATCTCACCGTCGGGGGTGTCGTTGGGCGGTGTATCGATCGGTGCCGGGTATGGCACCGCGGGCCCGATCAGTACGTCCACACCGTCGAGCAGCGCGGCGGCCGCAGGGAGCAGCGACGC
>JBBQFE010000102.1:0-8507 GCA_038321605.1 Mycobacteriales bacterium
CACATGGGACGGTTTCAATTCGTTGTGGAGTCTCGGTTCGGAAGTGGCGCTTTACGCCGGGCGTTCAAGACCAGGTTGGGTGGTGGCTGGGTCCTGTTGCCGGTGTCCCCGGTAGAGGTGGCGTCGGATATCTCGGCGCCGTTGCTGGTGGTGCACGGCGACGCAGACCCCTATTTCGGCGTCGAGCACGCGCGCATGATCGCCGCTGCGGCTCCCGCGGCAGGATTGTGGTTGGAGCCCGGCATGGGCCACGCCGAAAACGCCTGCACCCCCGAACTGGTGGACCGCATCGACGGCTGGGCGAGATCAGCCCTGGAGTCAGCACCTGGTCTGGGACGATGAAGCCGTGAGCGATGTGCCGGTGAGTGATGTGCCTGTGACCGACCTGCCTGTGAGCGATGTGCCTGTGACCGATCGCGAGGTCATCGCGCCGGCGTCGGTGCCGCCCGGTATCGGTCCGTCCGGTGCAGCAGCCCAGATCCCGCTGGCCACGATCGCGCTCATTACGGGGGCCGCATTGCTGGCCGGGGCCTACCTGGGCACCGTGCCGCTGTTGATCGCGGTGGCCGTTGCCCAACTGGTGCTCGTGCTCAGCTGGGTGTTCGGGACCGGTCTGCCGGGCCGGATCGGAGCCGTGGTCATCGGCGTGCTCGCCAGCGGCGCGGCCGATGCCGCACTGGTGAGATGGAACGACCATGGTTACCAACCGGTGCTCGGGGTTCTCGGCGTTGCCCTCCCGGTGATGTTCATCCATCAGTTGACCCGCGGCGTGGTCCGTACCCGGGTCGTCGAGTCGCTGGCCGACATCACCGTGCTGTTGTTGTCGGTGTGCTCCATGGCGGGCCTCGTGCTGCTGCGCTACCAGGGCAATGGCGACCGAACGACGCTGGCCGTGATCGGTGCGATCGGCGCAGGGCTGGTGGTGGCGCACCTGACGGATGCGGTGTTCCCGGTGCTTCGCTTCGACCCGAAGATCGATCGAGGGCTTCCGGCCGTGGTGCTGGGAATCGCTGCGGGCGGGGCTGTGGGCACCCTCGCGCTGCGCGACATCATCGATTACGCCGGTGGACGCGCCCTGTTCGTAGGTGCCGCGGTGGCCGCGGTGGCCTGCCTGCTCTCCATCGGCGCCAGTTTCGCGGGAGTCCATTCCACCCTGCTGCCGGGCCGGCTGGCCGACGGACGCGCTGTCGGTGCCCGCGCGGAGGACAACGGCGAGGCGGCCGGCGAGGTCGCACCGGTGGTCGGGGCGGCCGGGTTGGACAAGTCGACCTCCGACGCGGCGGGGCAGGAGCAGGAGCAGGAGCAGGAGCAGGTCGACGACATCCGGGTCTGGAGTGGTGTGCCGCGACTCCGTCCGGTCGCTGCGGTGTTGATCAGTTTCGCGCTCGCGGTGCCCGCCGGGTACGTACTTGTGACGGCTCTCGGTGCCTGAGCTAGGCTGACGACACTATGGGCTTCTCGCTGACTCCGCGTTACCTGACGTCCCGTCGCGCGGTCGACCTGTGCAGGGTCGACAGCTGCCTCTGTCGTATGCGCTGACCGGGTAGCGCCCGCGGCCCTCGTTGCCGCCGTGCTCTCCTGCCGCATCCCGACCTCGAGGGGTCCCGATGCGCGAAGCCCGGGGTGCTCCGCCGACTCCTCTCGGTGCATCGCCAGCCCCATCCCACCGCACTCCCCTAGCGCCTATCGCGCACAGCCCACCATCAAGGAGAAACACAATGAGCCGCTCAGATGCGCTCGTCACGGCCGATTGGGCCGAAGAAAACCTGAACACCGCCGGCATCGTGCTGGTCGAGGTGGATGAAGACACCTCGGCGTACGACGGCGGCCACATCCCCGGCGCCGTGAAGCTCGACTGGAAGACCGACCTGCAGGACGCGGTCATCCGTGACTTCGTGTCCAAGGAGCAGTTCGAAGCGTTGCTGTCGGCCAAGGGCATCGCCAACGATGACACCGTCGTGTTGTACGGCGGCAACAACAACTGGTTCGCCGCCTACGCGTACTGGTACTTCAAGCTGTACGGCCACACCGATGTCAAGCTGCTCGACGGTGGACGTAAGAAGTGGGAGCTGGATGGCCGCGAGCTGTCCAAGGATGAGGTGTCGCGCCCGCACACGCAGTACCAGGCCAAGGAGCAGGACCTGTCGATCCGCGCGTTCCGGGACGAGACCATCGCCGCCATCGGTCACCAGAATCTGGTGGATGTCCGTTCGCCCGACGAGTTCTCCGGCAAGCTGCTGGCGCCGGCGCACCTGCCGCAGGAGCAGTCCCAGCGCGGCGGCCACATCCCCACCGCTCTGAACGTGCCCTGGTCGAAGGCCGCCAACGAGGATGGCACCTTCAAGTCCGATGACGACCTGCGGGAGCTGTACGCCGGGGTCGGGCTGGATACCGCCAAGGACACCATCGCCTACTGCCGGATCGGTGAGCGCTCCTCACACACCTGGTTCGCGCTGCACGAGCTACTCGGACACCCCAACGTGAAGAACTACGACGGGTCCTGGACCGAGTACGGCTCACTGGTCGGCGTCCCGATCGAGACGGGTGCCTGACATGTGCGGAGCGCCTGCCCAGACTCCCTCCCTGCCGGCCCACGTGGACATCACCAAAGAGACCGTCATCTACGGCACCGTCGACAAGGAAGGTGCGCCGGTTCCGGCCGCCTACGTTCGACTGCTGGACAGCACCGGTGAGTTCACCGCAGAGGTCGTCACCTCCGCTACCGGTGACTACCGTTTCTTCGCCCGTCCGGGAAGCTGGACGCTGTCCGTGCTGCACAACTCGGGATCGGTCCGCCAAGCCATCGAGGCCCCGGCCCCAGGCCTGGTAGAAGTACCGCTAACCCTCACCTGACCCGCTTTTCCGCATTGTGCGGCCCGAAATCACCGATCGCCCGGCGTGTCGCGTGATTTCGGGCCGCACAATGCCATGTCTAGGGGTGGGGGTTAGTAGACGAGGGCTTGGGCTTCTGGTTGCAGGGCCTCGTCCACGAAGGTGGCTGAGCCGGCCAGCCGCACACCGGGCAGCAAGTCGTCTGCGCTGAGGTCACGGCGCTGGGCACATTGCGTGCACACCGTGATCGTCCCGAGTTCGAGGACGGTGTCACGAAGGTCGGCCAGCGGTGCGGAGTGCGGAAGCTCGAATTCCTCCGCGCGCCCGGCAACGGCCAGCCACGCGGCGTTGCCGGTCAGCCACAGTGACACCGGAGCTCCGGAGGCGGCAGCAATCGCTGCGACGTTGAAGGCCTGCGCGCACCGCTCCGGGTCGTCGGCGCCTGCGGTGCATTTCACGATCAGGGGACGTGGCATGGCACTATCCTTGCCCATATGGAGATCTTCTACACCAGCCTGCTCGTTGTCGCCTTCCTCGCGATCGGTGCCATGGCGGCACTCGTCCTCGTCCGACTCTTCGCCGGCCAGCAGTAGCGGACCTGGTGGCCAGCGCGGTGACCGAGAGCGGCGAACCGAGTGGACCTGACGGTCCGCCGACCGTCCCCGAGGTGAGCGACACCGCAGACCTGCGGTCGGGGCCCGAGATCAATCACGCGCTGCTGTCGGTACTGCCACTGGTGGGCGACTGGGCGGGCCACGGCGAGGGTCTCACGCCCCACGATCAGAACCCGTTCTCCTACGCCCAACGCGTGCGGTTCGCCCACGACGGGCGGCCATTTCTCAGCTACTCCTCCCACACCTGGCTGCTCAACCCCGACGGGTCGGTGCTCCGCCCGGCTTTCCGCGAGAACGGGTTTCTCAGGGTCAGCCCTGGGCCGGACGACCTGGAGTTCGTGGTCACCGCAAGCGTCGGTTCGGTGGCGGCATTCACCGGCAGCGCGGGCGACAACCGGTGGGAGCTCGCTACCGGCGCGGTCGGCTTCACTCCGACCGC
The DNA here is from genome assembly GCA_038321605.1 of Mycobacteriales bacterium. Taxonomy (GTDB): domain Bacteria; phylum Actinomycetota; class Actinomycetes; order Mycobacteriales; family Jatrophihabitantaceae; genus Jatrophihabitans_A. The sequence goes on from JBBQFE010000102.1 coordinate 3,886, forward strand.
CAAGCAGTTCTCCGGAGAACGCCGCCTCTACGCGCTGGTCGGAGAGTCCCTCGCGTACGTGCAGGAGCTTGCCCTGGAGGCGGGTCAGTTCCGGCCCCACCTCCAGGCGCAGCTGTCCCGCGGCTGATCAAGCCGTCTCCCGACCTGGCGGACGAGTGCCGCGGCTGACCGGACTACTCCCGCGGCTGACCGGACTAGTCCCGGACCTCGTCGCCGTCGGCCTTGGCAGCCTCGGTCTCGGTGGTGGCCCCATCGGCCTCGCGCTCGAAGAAGTCCTCGTGCTTGAGGTCGCTGGCAGTCTGCCCACCGACCTGCTCGACCATCTCTTCGTCGCTGATCCCTGCGCCCGCCGGCTCGGTGGTGCCTGGTCCCGTGCCCTGGTTGTCGGTCATTCTCTGCTCCGTACGAATGTGCCCTGCTCGGTGGTCGGCACTGGTTTGACCGCCACCTCATCGACAGTAACGGGCGGCGGCCGGGAGCTTTGGGGCACCGGCGCACTTCGGGGTCACTGCCTGTAGGTAGTTAGCAGACACCGAGCAGGCAGTAAAAAGCCCCCGAGCCGGTTCGTTGTGAACCTGTTGCCGATCGGACCAGCTCGGCGACTCGAGGGCTTTTGGAGGTAACCGCTAGAGGGCGGTTACCTCCTCTGGTGTCCGAGAGCTCATCAAGTTCTGGACCACCTCCTTTCCATTCACCGAAAATGTTACGACGCCGATCTCGACTTCGCGAGCACATTTGCAGCACGCGTTTCTCGGCAAGTCGGCAAGTCGGCAAGTCGGCAAGTCGGCGGATCGGCGGATCGGCGGATCGGCGGATCGGCGGATCGGCGGACCGCAGTTCAGAAGCCGGCGAGGGCCACGATCCTGGCGCCCAAAACCGGATCCGTAGCGAGTCCCACCCCGTCGAGGGTGTGCACCCGAGCCGCGCCCCGACCGCTGGACACCAGCCAGACCCCGTCGGCGGCATGCAACTCAGCGGGAGTCCCCAGCGCATACCCGGTCGACAGGCCGGCAGCCTCGGCTGTGGCGAACAGGGCCTTCTGCGTGATCGAATCCAGGATGCCGGTGCCACCGGTGGGAGTCGACAGCAGGCGACCGTCGGTGGACCAGACAACCGCCGATGTCGGCCCTTCCAATACGAAGCCGTCGGAGCTGACGAAGATCACGTCGTCGGCGCCGCGCTCGACCGCCGTACGGGTGGCGGCAACGTTCACGGCATACGACAGGGTCTTCACGCCTCCGAGCAGCCAGGGCGCGTCGACGAAGGTGTCCGACGCCGTGCCCCGACCGAGCGTGATGACCGAAATCCCATGATGCCGCTGGTGCAGGGTCGTTTCGGCCAGCGGAGTGACCGTGGCGATGCCGGTGATCGGGGTCGCGAGGGCAGATTCCCTGCCGCGTGTCAGCATCAGTTTGAGCATCGATTCGCCGGGCTGGTCCCACTCGCTGAGCGCCTGCCCGATCAGGGTCAACCAGGCCTCGCGGTCGACATCACCCAATGCCAGCGACGTCGCCGAGGCCTGCAGCCGGTCGAGGTGCTCGGGAAGGTGGTCGATCCGGTGGTCCCCCGGGTCGACGGTGCGCACCCGGGTCGCCTCGAAACAGCCGTCGCCCCTGGTGAGGCCCAGGTCGTCGGCCGCGAGCACCGCGTCGTCCCCGGATTCGAGCAGACCCGTTCCCAGCACCGCAACAGCCCGTTTTGTCACGACGGGCAGCCTAACCCGTCGCCTGCGGACCTAGAATGCAATGACCATGTCGCACAGCCATTCTCTGCCAGCTGACGCCGTCTCGGGATTCGCCGAACGGCTGCACGAGCGCGGCATGCGGATGACATCGCAACGCGCCAGCGTTATGGCTGCCGTGACCCAACTCGTGCATGCCACGCCCGACCAGGTCGCCGAGGCGGTACCGGACGTCGATCTGACCACCGTCTATCGCACCCTGGAGACCCTGGAACAGATCGGGTTACTGGCGCATGCGCACCTCGGCCACGGAGCTCCGTCCTATCGGCTCGCCGAAGACAAGCACATCCACGTGGTGTGCCATCGCTGCTCCTCGGTCGTCGACGCGCCGCCCGGCCTGGCCGACAACCTCGCCCGCCAACTACTCACCGACCGGGGCTTCGTCCTGGATCGTTCGCACTTCACCGTGTTCGGTACCTGTGCCGAATGCTCCGCTGGGAGCCCAGAATGAACGAGTACCGCTCACCGTTGTTGCAGCTTCCGGGCGCCGTCGAGGCCGGGGGTGTCGACGCCGGAGTTGCCTGGCACTACGGCGATCCGCTGGGAGAGCAACGCCAGGCCGTCCAGTCCGCGGTGCTCGTGGACCGTTCTCACCGCGAGCTGCTGGTCGTTCCCGGCCCGGATCGGCTGGAATGGCTGCACGCGATCATCTCCCAGCATGTGGCCGGCCTCGGCGCGGGCCAGAGCCGGGAATCACTGGTGCTTTCGCCCAACGGCCACGTCGAACAGCACTGGACGCTGACCGAGTTGCCGACCGGCCCGACGGCCGCCGCAGGCCCCACGGTGTGGATCGACACCGAGCCGGGCCAGGCGGACGAGGTGCTGAATTACCTGCTGAAGATGCGTTTTCTCAAGCGGGTCGAGCCCGAGATCGTCACCGCCGACTTCGCGGTGCTGTCCGTGTTCGGCCCCGCCGCCTCCGCCGTGCTGGTCGCCGCGCAGCTGCCGGTACCCGATGATGCCGCTGTCCTGCTCAAGCCGCTCGCAGACGGCTCGCCGGCGGGGTTCGTCCGGCACAGCACCCGGGACGGCGGGTTCGACCTGATCGTCGCCCGTTCGGAGCTGGCAGGCGTCGCCGGGCGGATCATCGCCGCCGGTGCAGCACCCGCGGGCAGCTGGGCTGACGCTGCCCTGCGCATCGAACGACGCCAGCCGCGACTGGGGCTGGACACCGACCATCGCACGCTGCCGCACGAGGTCGGCTGGATCGGTTCGGCCGTTCACCTGGACAAGGGCTGTTACCGCGGACAGGAGACGGTGGCCCGGGTGCAGAACCTCGGCAAACCACCGCGCCGGCTGGTGCTGCTGCACCTGTCGGGAGATTCGGAGCAGTTGCCGCCGGCGCACAGCCCGGTTGAGCGCCAGGGCAAGAGCGTCGGGTTCGTGGGGACCTCAGCCCATCACCACGAACTCGGGCCGATCGCGCTGGCGGTGGTGAAACGGGGGGTCTCGCTTGAGGACGAGCTGACCGTCGAGGGACATTCGGCGGCGCTGGACCGCGCGGACGCCGAGGTGACGCTGCCCGAGGGATTCGCCGGACGGGTAGGACCGGCGGTCACCAGCGCCTGACCGGGTGACGGGGCGGCGGTCACCAGATCGCGTAGCCCAAAGCGGCCGCCCCGATGCCCAGCGCGCAACTGGCAACCACGTAAACCGCGGCGGCAGGTCCGCGTCGGTGCTGAATGAGCTCGACCGCCTCCACCGAAAACGTGGAGAACGTGGTCAGGCCACCACAGAACCCGGTCCCCAGCAGCAGCTGCGCATGCGCCGACAGGTTCCCGGACGCGGTGGCGCCGGCCAGTAGGCCGAGCAGCAGACAACCGACGATGTTGACCAACAGGGTGCCGTACGGAAACCGACCGCCGGTCCGGCTGCGTACGTAGGAGTCGAGCAGGTACCTCGACGGCGCCCCGACCGCACCTCCGACGAACACCAGCAGGATGTTCACGGCTGATCCGGATCGAGCGGATCGACAGTGCTGTGCAGCGGCCCGATCGACAGTCGCGGCTCAAGCCGTCGCATGACTGCCATTCCGAGCAGCGCGGCCCCGAGGCCACCGACGATGCTCACGGCCAGATAGCCCAGCATCGCGAAGGGGGCATGGTCGGCGGCCAGTCCGCGGGTCTCCACGGCGAAGGTGGAGAACGTCGTGAAACCGCCGAGCAATCCCGTCCCGAGCGCCGGACGGACCAGGCGGTGCGGTCGCCAGATCTCGGTAACGCCCACGATGAGCGCGCCGAGCAGCAGGGACCCGAGCAGGTTGATAGCCAGCGTCGCCCGCGGGATCTCGCCTGCGGGGGTCGTCCATACGCTGGACAGGCCGTAACGCAGCAGGCTGCCCAGCCCACCGCCCACCGCGATCAGCGACAGCGCGGCCGTGTCGGCAGACCACGCGGCAGCGGGTCGTTCAGAGGTGGTCATGACGGTGGCTCACCCGGGCAGGCCGCTGTCTTCGACGAACGAGACCCCCAGCTGCTGTAGCGCGGTGTCCAGAACCGCCTGCACGGCCAGGGTGTCGGCCAACGGCATCGCAGAACTCTCCGTCCTACCGGCCAGGATGCACTCGGTCGCCTCGATCAGCTCGTGTGCATAGCCGGCGCCGATGGGTGGCAGGTCGAATTGCTGGGACTCGCCTCCGAACGGGTGCAGCACTATCGATTTCGGGTGATGGAAGCGCGGGAGGACGTCGATCCAGCCTGTGGTCCCGAAGATCCGGGCGTGGCCGGGCATGGGGCTGTGCAGCGAGCACATCAGCGTCGCCGTCCGGCCCTCGGCGAAGGCCAGCAGCAGGCTCACTTCGGCATCCACGCCGGAGAGCTCCTGATAGCCGTGGGCCTGCACCCGGTCCGGCACGCCCAGGATCATCTGCGCGAACGACACC
>JBBQFE010000103.1:0-8499 GCA_038321605.1 Mycobacteriales bacterium
TCGGTCACACCGCGCGAGGGTGTCCGTCCTGCGCCTGCTGCTGGCGTCGCTGTTGCTGACGCTGCTTGCCCGGCTGGCGTTCGTTCAGGTGGTGGATCAGAACAAGCCGCAGCAGTCGGCAGGTCTGACGCACCTTGGTTCCATCGTGGTGCCTGCCGCGCGTGGCGAGATCCTGGACTCCGCCGGCCGGGTCCTGGTCGGTAACCGGGTCACGCACGTGTTGACCGTCGATCGGGACCGGTTGCTGAGCCAGCCGGACAAGGGTGCGGCAGTCCTTGCGCGACTGGCCCCCGTGCTCGGCACCACTGCGGCGAACCTGGCCCGCGAGATCACCCCGTGCGGAGTCAAGGTCCCGGCGCCGTGCTGGACCGGCGAGCCCTACCAGCCGGTGCCTGTGGCCACCGATATCGGCACGGCGGTGGTGCTCGCGGTGTCCGAGCACGCGGAGGACTTTCCGGGTGTCGCGGTGACGACGCAGACGGTGCAGGACTACCCCGGTGGGACGTTGGCGGCTCACCTGCTTGGCTACACCGGAGCGGTCAGTGCCGATGATCAGAAGGCCGACAAGAGCCTCGCCGACTCCGACACCATCGGACGCAGCGGGCTGGAGCAGTCCTATGACCGGGCACTACGCGGCATCGACGGCACCACCAGTATCAACCTTGACGTGCGCGGGCAGTCGGTCGGAACCGCCGCCACCGTCGCGGCGCAGCAGGGTGCCTCGCTGGTGACGAGCATCGACGCCGATGTGCAGGCGCTGGCCGAGCGGTCACTGGCGGATCAGATCGCGGCCTCGCGCAAGAAGGGCAATCCGGCCCCGTCAGGCGCGCTGGTGGTGCTGGATCCGCACACCGGCCGGGTACTCGCGGCGGCTAGCTACCCGACGTACGATCCTGCCGAATTCGTAGGGGGAATCTCGGTTGCCAACTACCAGAAGCTGATCGCCCCGGGCGCCAACGCGCCCCTGGTCGGACGGGCCATCGCCGGTCAGTACGCGCCTGGGTCGACGTTCAAACTGGTCAGCCTCTCGGACAATTTCAGCAATGCCACGATGACGCCGGACGGCACCTATCCCTGCCCAGGCTCCCTCAACGTCGACGGCCGGACCAAGACCAACTTCGACTCCGAGTCCTTCGGAGGGGCCATCACCCCCAGGTTCGCCCTCCAGGTCTCCTGCGACACCTTCTTCTACGCACCGGCGGTCGCCGAGTACTACGCCGATCAGGCGCGCATCGCGTCCGGGCAGAAGCCTGCCGAGCAGTTGCAGGCGATGGCGCGGGCGTTCGGCGTCGGGGCCGCGCCGGGAGTGGATCTACCGGCAGACGAGCAGGCCGCTGGCAGCGTCGCCTCCCGTGAATCGCGCCTGGCGAACTGGAATGCCAACAAGGCGGACTACTGCGCGGCGGCCAAGAAGGGATACCTCGACGAGCGGAACCTGACCACTCGGGCCTATCTGACCCTGCTCGCCTCGGAGAACTGCACGGACGGGTACCGCTACCGGGCCGGCGACAACGCCGACCTCGCGATCGGTCAGGGCGAGACCACCGTGTCGCCCCTGCAGCTGGCGACGATGTACTCGGCGATGGTCAACGGTGGAAAGCTGTTCGCACCCACCATCGGCTGGGCCGTCGTCAACGCCGCCGGCAAGGTCATTCGGACCATCACCCCCAAGGTGGTGCGCACGCTGCCGGTCAGCAAGTCGACCCTCGAGTTCTTCGGCGACTCGCTGCATTTCGAAGACAGCCACTCGGTCTCAGGAGCGTTGGCATTCGACGGGTCCCCGATCAAGCTGCAGATCGGCGGAAAGACCGGCACGGCCGAGGTGTTCGGCAAGAAGGACACCTCGTGGTTCGCCTCCTGGGGCCCGGTTCAGCCCGGTGCGCCGGTGGGCAAGGCAAAGTTCGTGGTGGTGGGAATGGTCGAGCAGGCGGGCCTGGGATCGAGCGCCGCGGCCCCGATGGTCCGTCACCTGTACGAAGGCCTGCTCGGGGTGGACGGCAAGCCGCTACTGGCCGGCGGTAGCCCGGCAACCAGGCTTCCCAAGGTGGCGCCGCGCAGCCAGACCGATGCCGGTAACCCGATCGCTGAACCATCAGTCAGTGGTTCCACGGTCACCGCGCCGCGTAGTTCTCAGACGCCACGTAGTCCGGCTGTGCCCCCGCCGTCCTCGTCCCCGGACGCCGTGACCCCGGCTGCTACCAGTTCGGCCCGCCGCCGATGAGCACCCTGGCGGCGCCGCCGCGGTCGATGGTTCGGCGGGTGGCCGACCCGCGCCGGGCCGGATCGTACGACCTGATTCTGCTGGCGGCGGTCGGCCTACTGTGCGTGATCGGTGCGGTGCTGGTGTGGTCGGCGACCCGGACCCGGCTGCTCGACAGCGGCGCCAACCCGCAGACCTACCTGGCCAAGCACGCCCTCAACACGGCGCTGGGAGCTGTGCTGCTGTTCTGCGCGTCGCGCGTCGACTCGCGTCTGCTCCGATTGATCGGTCCGCTGCTCTACCTCGCCAGCATCATCGGCCTACTGGCCGTGTTCGTGATCGGTTCGACGATCAACGGCGCCCATGCCTGGATCGTCATCGGCGGTGGGTTCGAGATCCAGCCGGCAGAGTTCGCCAAACTGGGCCTCATCACGGCGCTCGCGGTCCTCTTCGGGCAGCGGGCCGACCGACGGGCACCCGGAAGCGCTCCGGACGCGCGGGAGGTCCTGATGGCACTCGGCCTGGCGGCCGTCCCGCTGATGCTGATCATGCTGCAGCCTGACCTCGGCTCCGCGCTCGTGCTGTCGGCAGCGCTCTTCGGGGTGCTGATCACAGCGGGCGTCCGCACCCGGTGGTTGGTCGGTCTGGTCGCAGTGACCGTGGTGCTGGCCGTGGTGGCCATCCAAGGGGGAGTACTCGCCGCCTACCAACTCGCCAGATTCGCGGCGTTCACCCACCCGGGCAGGGATCCGCAGGGGGTCGCGTACAACATCAACCAGGCGCACATCGCGATCGCGCATGGTGGCTGGTTCGGCCAGGGCCTGTTCCACGGCGCCCAGACCCGGGGCGCGTTCGTCCCGGAGCAACAGACGGATTTCGTGTTCTCGGTTGCCGGCGAGGAGTTGGGTTTCGTCGGCTCGGCCGCCATCATCGGCCTGTTCGGTGTCATCGTGTGGCGCGGACTGCGCATCGCCATGGCGGCCTCGGGTACCGCCCGGCTGGTCGCTGCGGGGATCGTGTGCTGGATCGGTTTTCAGACGTTTCAGAACATCGGCATGAACCTCGGGCTCACCCCGGTGACCGGGCTGCCCTTGCCGTTCGTCTCCTACGGCGGCTCTTCGATGTTCGCCCAGGGCCTGGCGGTGGGGTTGCTGCTGGCCATCCATCGCCGGTCGGCGCGGTAGAACACGCTCAAGTAAAATCTTTGTATAGACGGATGACTCCGTGTCGCTTACTCTTGTGTCCAATTGGCTACAGAGAGTGACTGACAGTGAAGATTTGGCCGACCATGCTCCTCGCCCAGCAGCATGCTGTCCGGACAGCTCGCGCGCCGCTGAACTGGGATCCCACGTCGCACCTGCTCAACCGGCTGACCTTCGGCGCCAACCCCGCCTTCCGCGCCTACGTCGTGCACAACGGGCCCGATGCCTGGTTCACCACCCAGGTCAACGCCGGTCGCAAAGCCGCTGGCTACACCTCGCTGCCAGCGGTGGCAGCCCAGGGCCCGCTGCTGAGCAAGACCCCGGCCCAGGTGCGGGCCTGGCTCAAGGCCAACGGCAATGAGTACGGCTGGGAGGCGATGGATCAGCTCACCAGGGTCACGCTGGGACTTCAGGCGTGGAGCCCGCCGCAGGTCTACGAGATCCTCGTGGATCTCTTCGCCAACCACCTCAACGTCTCCAACCACAACGGGGATCTGTGGAACACCCGCCACACCATGGACCGTGACGTCATCCGCCGCTATGCCTTCGGGTCCTTCAGCGACATGCTGGTCGCTTCGGCCCGGAATCCGGCGATGCTGCGCTACCTCAACCTTGCAGATTCCAACAAGACAGCGATCAACGAGAACTACGGTCGCGAACTTCTGGAACTGCACACCGTCGGCCTCGGGGCGCGGTATTCCGAGGATGACGTCAAGAACTCGGCGAAGATCCTGACCGGTCGAACCCTGGACGCCGATTTCAACTATGTGTACTCAGCGGACCGGCACTACACCGGTCCCATCAAGGTGCTCGGATTCAGTCACGCCAACACCACCGCCGCCGGTGGTGAGGCCGCCGGCGATGCCTATCTGCGCTACCTCGCCTCACACCCGAGTACCGCCACCCGGCTGGCCCAGAAGATGTGCATCCGGTTCGTCAGCGACACCCCTTCGGCGGCGCTGGTCGCCGCGGTGGCAAAGGCCTATCTCGACTCCAAGACCCAGATCCTGCCGATGTTGTCCCTCATCGTTCGGTCCGACGAGTTCTGGTCCAGCCGCGGCGCCAAGGTGCGCCGACCCACCGAGAACGTGCTGGCAACGATTCGCGCACTGGGCATCGGCGCCGCTGACATGGGCAAGGCACTGCAGTCACTGCACTGGATCACCTCCGACATCGGGCAGGTGCCGCTGGACTGGGCTGCGCCCAACGGCTACCCCGACACGGCGGCATCCTGGCGTTCCTCGGGCACGCTGCTCAGCCTGTGGGCCTATCACCGCGGCTTCGCCCAGAGTTGGTACGACGGGTTCTCCAAACTGAATCCGGTCACGCTGTATGGACCGGTGCCACCCAAGACCAGTGGTGCGGCGATCGACCTGCTCACCGTTCGGCTGACCGGAATGACCTTCTCGGCGGCACATCGTCAAGCGCTGCAGGCCTTTCTGGCAGAGCCCGCCAGTACGGTGATGGCCCGGTCCAACCTGCGGTGGTACCTACCGCATCTGATCCCGCTGATCCTCGACTCGCCGCATCACGCACTGCGATGACGCCGGCCCGCACCGTGTGCCGCCCGGCCAGGGCCGCGACACCTTTTCTGGCCTCCAGCCACCGCTCAGACGAAAGTACGAGGATCCGATGACCCGCACCCAGCCTGCCGGGGGAGCGAACGCAGCCCTCGCCTCACATGCCGCACAGGTCAGTGCGGGCTTGTGTGCCCAGGACGAGCAGTGGGGTACCAGCGGCTGGACGAGGCGGTCCTTCCTTGCCGGGCTGGGCATGGTGGGTGTGGCTGCGCTGGGCAGTCAGCTGGTCACCACGCGGGTCGCCTACGCCGCTCCGATCGCGGACAACGGCAACACCCTGATCACCGTGTTCCTGCGCGGCGCCGCCGACGGCCTGCGAATCCTGGTTCCCGCCTCGGCCGAGCTGGGGGCGGACTATCTTGCGGCCACCCGCGGTCCGCTGGTGCCCGGGCCGGGAAGTCTCACCGCGCTCGACGGCACCGGCGGCTGGGCCATGAACTCCTCGTTGGCGGCCCTCAAGCCGTTCTGGGACGGTGGTGAACTGGCCTTCGTGCCCGCGGTCTCCGCTGCCGGTGTGACCAGAAGCCACTTCCAGGCCCAGCAGTTCCTCGAGCGCGGGGGGTCCGACACCGCGACCACCGGCTGGCTCGACCGCACCCTGCAACAGCTCGGTCCGGGCACCACCTTCCGAGCGGTCTCCGACGGCTCGGCAATGCCGATCTCGATGTCCGGTGATGAACGCAAACTCGTGATGAGCTCGCTGCAGAACTTCAGTTTCCCCGGTTGGAGCGGGGTGGCACCGCAGTCCGAGTCCGCCATCAGCACCCTGTACCGCGGGCTGAGTGGCCCGCTCGGTGAGGACGTGCCCGTTACGCTCGCCGCGCTCGCCACTGCCGAAACCGCTCGTGCGGCTGGCGCCGTTCAGAACGGTGCCAGCTACCCCAGCGGCGATTTCGGGACGGCGATGGCTGATCTGGCCCGATTGCTTCGTGCTGAGGTTGGCATGCAGGTGGCCACCGTGGACGTCGGCGGCTGGGACACCCACACCGACGAGGCGCGGCAACTCGACAACCAGTTGCAGTCGGCAGCTGCAACGCTGGCCGCGTTCCTCACCGACCTCGGGCCGGTCCGGCGTAAGCGGGTCACGGTGATCGTGGTGACGGAGTTCGGGCGCCGCGTCGCCATGAATGACAACGCCGGTACCGATCACGGTCACGGCAGCGTGATGTGGTTGCTCGGCGGCGGCATCGTCGGCGGCCAGGTGCACGGCAAGTGGTCCGCACTGTCGGACGCCGTGCTGGACGCCGGGGACGTCCCTGGACTCAACAGTGCCTTCGACGTGCTGGGCGAGGTCACCCAGAAGCGATTAGGGCTCGGGTCCCTGAGCACGGTATTTCCCGGCCTGTCGCCAACCCCGCTCGGCGTCGCGACCACGCTGTAGGGAGCCGCCGGTCTCGAGAACGTCCGGGTGGCTGCAAGACCCGTAGCATGGGACAACGTGAGTGCCCTCAACGCTGATTCCCTGTTCGATCGACTCGAACCCCTGCTGATGCAGGTCAGCAAGCCGATCCAGTACGTCGGCGGCGAGCTGAACGCCAGGACCAAGGACTGGGACTCGGTGAGCGTGCACTGGGCGCTGATGTACCCCGATGCGTACGAGGTGGGCCTACCCAACCAGGGCATCCAGATCCTGTACGAGGTGCTCAACGAACGGTCCGACGCGCTCGCCGAGCGTACGTACTCGGTGTGGCCCGACCTGGAGAAACTCCTTCGCCAGCACGGGATCAGCCAGTTCACTGTGGACGGTCACCGTCCCGTCGGCGCCTTCGACGTACTGGGCGTCTCGTTCGCGACGGAACTGGGCTACACCAACATGCTCACCGCGCTCGACCTCGCGGGAATCCCGCTACATGCGGCAGATCGAACCGACGCAGACCCCATCGTGTTGGCCGGCGGCCACGCCGCATTCAATCCCGAGCCGGTGGCGGACTTCATCGACGCCGCAGTGCTGGGCGATGGCGAGCAGGTGGTCGGCGCGATCACCGATGTGATCGCAGCCTTCAAGGCCGAGGGTTCCCCGGGCGGTCGTGATGAACTGCTGACCCGGCTGGCCGAGACCGGCGGCGTCTACATCCCTCGCTTCTACGACGTCAGCTATCACCTTGACGGCGCTCGGGCCGGTCAGCTAGCCGCTGTCGTCCCCAACCGACCGCGAGTTCCCGCACGGGTGAGCAAGCACACCGTGATGGATCTGGATGAATGGCCCTATCCCAAGACGCCGCTCGTTCCCCTGGCCGAATCCGTGCACGAGCGGATGTCGGTGGAGATCTTCCGTGGCTGCACCCGTGGCTGCCGGTTCTGCCAGGCGGGCATGATCACCAGGCCGGTGCGGGAGCGCTCGATCGAGGGCATCGGCAGGATGGTCGAGGCGGGTCTCGCGGCCACCGGCTTCGAAGAGGTGGGCCTGCTCTCCCTTTCCAGCGCGGACCATTCCGAGATCGCACCGCTGTCCAAGCAGCTCGCCGATCGGTACGAGGAATCCCGGGTGTCGCTGTCGTTGCCCTCGACGCGGGTGGATGCCTTCAACATCGACCTGGCCAACGAATTCTCCCGCAACGGCCGCAGATCGGGCCTCACTTTCGCGCCGGAGGGCGGCTCGGAGCGGCTACGTCGGGTGATCAACAAGATGGTCAGCCACGACGACCTCATCAACACCGTCAGCGCTGCCTACTCCCAGGGTTGGCGGCAGGTGAAGCTCTACTTCATGTGCGGCCTGCCCACCGAGACCGACGAGGATGTCCTCGAGATCGCGAAGATGGCGCAGGACGTCATCCGCGCCGGGCGCATCGCCACCGGATCGCGGGATGTCCGCGCCACCGTTTCCATCGGCGGCTTCGTCCCCAAGCCCCATACTCCGTTCCAGTGGGCCGCCCAGGCGGCACCGGAAGTCGTCGATGATCGGTTGCGCAAGCTGCGGGCCGCGATCAACTCCGACCGGTCCCTGGGACGCAACATCGGTATGCGTTACCACGACGGTGAACCGTCCCTGATCGAGGGAGTCCTTTCCAGAGGTGATCGCCGGGTGGGTGCCGTGATCGAGCAGGTGTGGCGCGACGGAGGCCGGTTCGACGGCTGGAGCGAGCACTTCTCCTTTGCCCGCTGGATCTCTGCGGCCGATGCGGTGTTCGCCGACAGCCAGGTCGACGTGCACTTCTACACCACTCGCGAGCGGGACGCCGATGAGGTGCTGCCCTGGGATCACCTGGACTCCGGCCTCGACAAGCAGTGGCTGTGGGACGACTGGCAGGATGCCCTCACCGGCTATGAGCAGGACGACTGCCGGTGGACCCCATGCTTCGACTGCGGGGTCTGTCCGACCATGGGCACCGACATCCAGGTGGGACCGAGTGGCAAGAACCTGCTGCCGCTGGCGGCCAAGCGCTGACCCGCGTGTTGGTCGGACCGCCGGGTTGCTGCAGGTCAGCCGCTGTGGCCTGACCTGAGACACTGATGCCGTGAGTCGTCGCCAACCAGAGGGTCCGCCACCGCCGCCGATAGTTCAACGGCTCCGGCTGCA
>JBBQFE010000104.1:0-8462 GCA_038321605.1 Mycobacteriales bacterium
CTGCTCGTAGCGCAGCGCCGCGGCGTCCGACGCCGCGATGTAGTGAGGGGCGACGCCGGGTGAGATCAACGTGACGCCGGCGGAGCTGACGTCGATCACATCCACGATGCGCTCGACGAGACGGTCAAGGATCGCCTGGATCGGGAAGTCCGTCACCATCGTGCGGGCGAACTCGCTCAACACCGCGGAAAGGGTGTCCTCGAACGTCACGTCCGCTCCACGCCCAGGAGTGGCCACCCGCAGGATCAACGCGGGCACGCACCCACCGTGCGCGAGCACAGAGTACACGCCCACTCGCACTGTGTCACGTCACGCTGGCGTCTCTTTCGAAAGATTACTGAATGTTCCGCGAATGCCGTGGGCATCTGCGTCGCTGATCGTGCAATGGTCTGCCGGCAGGTTTTCGGACCACTCCCAAGATAGGTTCACGCTGCTGTTGGTGGGGTTCGGTAGGCGGTATGGACTTCATGTGGGGTTTGGTAGTTGAGCCCCGAGTGGAGTCGTTCTCGATTGTAGAACACCTCGATGTAGGAAGCAACAGCTTTCTCGACGTGGTTGATGGTCGGGAAAGCTGTCCGGTGGACGAGCTCGTTCTTCAGGGCGGCGAAGAAGGATTCGGCCATGGCGTTGTCCCAGCATATGCCTGTGTTACCCATGGATGGGCGCATGGCGTTCCCGCGAAGGTAGTCTCCGAGCTGGTGTGAGGTGTATTGCGTGCCGCGGTCGGAGTGGAAAATACAGTTGGGCTCGATGGTGTGGTTGCGCCGCGCCATGGCAAGTGCGTCGATGACCAGGTCGGTACGCATGTGGTCGGCGACCGCCCAGCCGATGACGGCCTTGGAGTAGCAGTCGATCACGGTCGCGAGGTAGGCGAACCCTGCCCAGGTGTGGAGGTAGGTGATGTCGCCGACGAGCTTGCGGCCGGGAGCGGTCGTGCTGAAGTCCCGCTCGAGCAGGTCGGGGGTAGCGCCGTCGGCGCCGGCGATCGTCGTCACGCGGAAGGGCCGGGGTTGGCAAGCCACCAGGTCCAGTTCACGCATGAGGTCGCGGACCAGGTCCTCCCCGACCGTCACACCGCGGCGGGTGAGGTCGGCGTGTACCCGGCGGTAGCCGTAGGTGCCGCGCGACCGCTGGAAGGACCAAGCCACCAAGGCGCCCAGCTCCGCGTGCCGCCGGGCCTGCGCCGAGGTCGGCCGGGCCCGCCAGTGGAAGAACCCTGAGGCCGACACCCCAGCCCACCGGCACATGTTCTTCAGCCCGTACCGCCGTGGCCAATCGAGTTCGATCGAGTCGATGAACGCGTACTTTGCCGTCACAGACGGTCACAGACGCTCCTTCGCAAAGTACGCCGCGGCTTTTTTTAGGTTATGCCGAAGTCGGCATAACCTAAATTATGTCGATGTCCCTGTTATGCCGATGTTGCTGTGGTTGTGCTGGTGAGGCTGGTGGCCGGCCGGGATAGTTCGGCATAACTAGAGGGCTTCCAGGAAGGTGAGCAGTTGGTCGTCGGGTTGGTAGCGGCGTGCCGCGGGTGCGGGCGGCGGGGCGAGGCGGTCGAGGGCTCGCTGTTTCATGCCGAGGTCGGCGTGGAGGTAGGGCTGGGTCGACTCGGTGGACTCGTGTCCGAGCCAGAGCGCGATGGTGGTGAGGTCGATCCCGGCGTCGAGCATTCTCATGGCGGTGGTGTGCCGGAGCGTGTGCGGGGTGACGTTCTTGCCGACCATCGCCGGGCAGGTGATGGCTGCCCTCGCGGTGTGGACGCGGAGCCTGGCCGCGATCGCGTCGGCGCTGATCGGTGTGCTGCTGCCTTGGGCGGTGAAGACCGGACTGTGCTGTTGGTGAGGGGAGGGGTTGTCCGCGGCCCATCGGCGCAGCACGTTAGCGGTGGCCGGGTTGAGCGGGGTGATCCGGTCTTTACGGCCCTTGCCGTGGACCCGCAGGTGCGCGGGTCTGCTCAGGTGCAGGTCTTGCTGGGTCAGCGCGATCAGCTCACCGACCCGCAGGCCGGTGCTGACCATGGTCAGGAGGATGGTGTGGTCCCGGCGCCCGGTGCGCGTGGACTGGTCTGGGGCGCTCAGGAGGGCGTCGACCTCGGGATCGGTGAGGTAGGTCAAGATCGTGGTGTGGGTGTTCTTGGTCCGGATGGCCAGCACTCTGGCGATGACGTCGGCGTGTTCGGGGTGGCGGTAGGCGGCGTAGCTGAACAAGGAGTGGACCGCCGCGAGCCTGGCGTTGCGGGTCCGGACGGTGTTGTGCCGCTGGGTCTCCAGGTGCTGCAGGAACCCGGTGATCGCCTCGATGCCCAGGTCGGTGAACGTTACGTCAGCGGGTCGCACCCCGGTCGTGTCGTGCACGTAGGTGAGCAGCAGCCGCCAGGTGTCGCGGTAGGCGCTGATGGTGTGCCCGCTGGCGGCTTTCTGCCCGGCCAGGTAGGTCGTGAAGAACGCCTGCAAGGTCGCGGTCAGGGTGTTCATGCGGTGCGTCCTTGGCGGTGGGCTTCGACCCGGTCGTTGACGAGGTCGAGGAGCTCCGGGCTGGCGGTGAGGTACCAGTAGGTGCTGGCTGGGCTGACATGGCCGAGGTAGGTCGCCAGGGTCGCGATCCGGGCGTCGACGTCGACCCCTTCGCGGTGGGCGTCGATGAGCGTGTTCACCGCGAAGGTGTGCCGCAGGTCGTGCAGCCGGGGCTCGTTGGCCCCGCTGCCCGCCGGAAGCCGGCACGCTCTGGTCAGAGCCCGGAAGGCTTGTCGGACGTTGCCGGATTGTGGTCGGGTGGCGTTCACGGTCACCAACAACGCCTGGTCTTCGGGCGGCCCGACCAGGGCACGGCTGGCCTGCAGGTAACTGGTCAGGGCCGTAGTGGTCGACGGGTGCACCGGCAACCGGCGGGTCTTGCCGTACTTGCCCGCGACGATCACCGTGTCGGCGGCCGCGTCAAGGCTGGTGGTGTCCAGGGCGAGGGCCTCACCGATCCGCACCCCGGTGGCGGCCATCAAGGCGATGACCGTGGCCAGGGTCAGCCCACGCACGGCCGGCCGCAGCGTGCGGGCCCGGTCGATCAGCTCGATGATCTGCGCAGGGGTGTAGAGGTAGGGGACGGCGTGGTCGACGCGGCTGGGCACCAGCCCGGCAGGGATCAGCTCAGCGGCCTGCGGGCAGTCGGCGTGCACGTGGGCGGCGAACCCCCGAATCGCGGTGAGCCTGGCGGTGTGCCAACGGGGCCGCACGCCTGCCGGCAGGCAGGCCCACGCCACCGCATGATCCACGCTGATCCTGCTCGTGTGCTGGTCTTGGAGGTAATCCACGAACTGGCCGAGCAGCCGGTCATGGCTGCCCAGCTGGTAACCCATCGCGCGGCGCAGCGCCAGGTACTGCCGGGCGCGGGCCCGCAGGTCGGTCCGCATCACAAGGCCCGCGTCATCGTCGCGGGCCAAGCCCGCACGAGCTGGCCGAGCGCTTCATTGTCGACCTTGGCATAGATCGCTGTCGCGCCGCTCGACCGCTGCCGGAGCAGCTGACCGGCCTCGGCCAGCGTGCCGCCGCCAGCCAGGACCGCTGTCGCCGCGCCATGGCGGAGCCGGTGAGCGCCGACCCGCCCGTCCAGACCCGCCCGCCGTCCCAGCCGGGTCACCACACAGGAGACACCGTTGCGGCCCAGCGGCCGGTACGGCGCTGTCGCACCCACAAACACATGCCGGTCGACCGAGCCTGCGTGCCCGCGATCGCGGAGGTAACCGGCCAACGCTTCGCCGACCTCGGCGGGCAGCGGCATCAGTTGGTGATCGTCGCCCTTCCCGGTGATCCGCAGCGTTCCGGCGCGCCAGTTGACATCATCAAGCAGCAACCCGGCGGCCTCTTTCGCCCGCAGCCCCAGCCGGGCCAGCAGCAGCACCAGCGCGCGGTCCCTAGCCGACATGTCCACGGCCAGCAGCGCGACCAGGTCCGACGCTGGCAGGGCCTTCGGCACCCCCGCCAGCCTCGGGTACCGCACCGGCCCGATCCCCCCGGCGAGCTGCTGGTCCAGCCGCCCGTCCAGGAACATCCAGCGCAGCAACGCCCGCATCGCCGTCGCCGTGACCGTCAGTGAGCCCGCCGAGTAGCCGCCCGACCGCCAGGCCATGAACCGGTGAACGTCGGTAATCGTCAGCTCCGCCAACTTGCCCCGACAGTGGCGTACGTACCAGGTCGCGAAGGGCCGTACCTGGGTGAGGTAGTTCTCCACCGTTGTCGGCGCCAGCGAACGCTCTGCACGCAGGTAGCCGCCGAAGTCCTCCAGCAGCTCGTCGAGCCCGCCCAGCCAGCCACTGCCACCTGGCGCGCACACGTTGTCCATGATCTCTGTCCCTTCGTAGATGCGGAAGGACCAGCATCGAACCACCCGACAGGATTATGCCGAACTATCCCGGCCGGCCACCAGCCTCACCAGCACAACCACAGCAACATCGGCATAACAGAGACATCCACATAATTTAGGAATTCGTTCTCCAGCCGGAGCTCACGCAGTTCACGTTCGGCCTCGCGCAGCCGGATCCGTTCCGGCAGTGACAGCGCGGGCTCGTCTTCGGCGTGCTCCGATCGGTAGGCCTTGACCCAGTTTCCTAAGGTCTGCTCGATGACGCCGAGTTCACGGGCGACCGACGCGATCGGCCGTGAACCGTCAATGACCTGGCGCACCGCCTCGGCGCGAAACTCCGGCGAGTACGACTGCTTGCTTCTACGCGTAGACACTTCACTTCTCTCGTCAATCCCGCGGTAATCCTACTTGGGAGAGAAGTCCGAGAACCTACCGGCAGTCCACAACGTGTCGGCCGGGTAGGACCGGCGGAGTCCGCTGCGAGTGAGCACGGCTATGTGGTCTGGCGCGCGTTTTCCGGACAACGTCTTTGGTATTCTTCAGCCTGGATCCACCGGCCGGATTTGGATGACGAGTTTCTGATCTTGGTTGGGGTGGGTGGGTCGGGCTGCTGGCCCGGGAGGTGTTTGTGCTGCCGGTCTGCCGGCTTGTCCGAGGGTCCTTGGTCGTGGGCGGTCGGGGGGTGGGGTTCAGGTGAGCATCGGGGATGGCGTCGATGCGGCGGCGGCACCAGGTCAGTGCTCGCTGCCAGGGCCAGTGCTCGGGTAGTGGCAGGTGCCGTTTGCGGGCTGAGCGCACCAGCCTTGCCGGGACGGCGATCAGGGTCCGCTGGATGGTCGCTGTGGTGGCGTGGCGCGGGCCGTGGCCGGCCATTGTCGCTAGCGCCCGGGTCAGGTTGTGCGCGAGCGCGGCGAGGGCGAGCCAGGCAGCGTTGGCGTTGAAGTCGCCGGAGGGAAGGTGGGCCATGGCGCTGTTCTTCAGGTCCGCGATGACGGTCTCGATCACGGCGTGCGCGCGGTGCTCGGCCTCCACGCTCAGCAGTGGCTCGGACCGGTCGGTCAGCACGGTGTGGTGGCGCCACAGGTCGGTGTCGAGTTCGAGTTGGCCCTCGCGGGGGCGCAGCCGGCGGACCCGCCGCACGATCAGCCGGGCGGTGACCTGGTGCTTGCTGCCGGCGAAGGCGGTGTAGCTGGTCTCGGCGACATCAGCGTGGGACTCGATGGTCTCCCCGGTATCGGGATCGACATGAGAAGACCAGTACGGGATCGCTGTCCATGCCGTGTCCTCGATAGCGTTGACCGCGGCGCGAATCTTGCTGTCGTTGCGGCAGGTGACGCTGAACCGAGCGTCGGCCCGCTGGCAGGTCGTGATGACCTTGGCGTTGTAGAAGCCGCCGTCGAGCCGGACGATGAGCTCGCCGGTGCTGCCGGCTGCTCGGGCCCGGCTGATCGCCTCGGCGATGAACGAACTGGCACCGCGGGCGGTGTTGGCCTTGCCTTCGCGCAGTCGGGTGTGCAGAACCTCAGCGGTGCTGTTGGGTTCCAGCACAGTGGCGATCAGCGGGTGGTAGCCGCGGACTTTGGTATAGCCGAACGACACGCCGTGCTTGGCCGGGCCGTAGGCCTGGGCGATCGTGGAGTCGGCGTCGATGAACAACCGCTCATCGGGTCGGTGCGGGCCGGCGCCAGCCGCCCACAACCGGTAGCGGACCTGCCGGCTGACCGCGTCGAGCTGACGGACGTTGCCGTGGGTGAACGCCCGCAGCCACGACCCGATCGTGGACGGGGCACGCAGATCATCGAACAGCGTCGGGGTGCCGCCGGCTCGCAGCACGTCGAGATCATCGATGCTGTCGGCGCCGGACAGCATCCCGGCCAGCACCGTGGCCAGCACCGTGGCCGTCTTGGCCGCGCTGTTGACCCCGGTCGGGCCGGGCACCGTCAACGCGCCGGCGATCAGCGGCCACAACCCGATCCGTTCGGTGAGCACCGCAGCGGTCAACAGGCCCCCGTGCGACACCAGGTTCGGCTCATCGAAGCTCTGCGACACAACCGAGAAGGCGTGAGATGCTTTCACCGAGCAGATGCCCCCTGGTTTGGTCCGACTACGGCCCCTCGCAAGGCCTATCGTCCCAGGTCAGAGGGCATTTGCCGTCTCTACACGCCGCGGTTCAAAGACAATCTTCGGTGCATCCAGGCTGAGGGGATAGCGACGTCAGGCTGAGCTGGGCGCGGAAAGGGCGTGCGGAAGATGAAGGCTTCCGGAGTCGGTCCGTGCCCGCGCAGGTGCCGCACGCGGGCCTCGGCGTCGTCGGTGGAGGGCCGGTAACCAGCTGGCACCCACCACAGCGCTGTCATCGGCTCGACGGCCCGCTGAAACCACCGTCCCCGCCGACGCATCACCTGCAGGTGCTGCCCGGAAAACACGAAGTCACCGAGCGCCTGCACCGACGCCCACGTCGTCAGATTCACAATCACGCCTTGGCTGTCCCCGACGTCCCAACCGAACGCACGCACGGCGGTCGCGTTGCCGTCCTCGGTCTGCAGCCGCCAACGGAATCCGGCAGCCGCGTCACCCTCGGCGTTCACTTCGTCCAGCGCCGCCATGAACTCAGCCAGCACCGTCGAGTCGATCGGCGCCAGCAGCCGGGACACGTTGACCTGCGCAAGATCGAAGTTCACCTTGGCAGCGTAGGCCCTCAGCAGCAGCAGCTCGGCGACAAGAACCGTCCCGCTGGTCCTTCCCCGTGCGGGCCTGCTTCGATGTCAACGAGACTGGTCCGCATGTCCGCAGCAGCGCGCCTCGTGCGCAGTCCCAGTCTCTCGAAGGCTGCTGAGTACGCCTACGCGGTCGTCGTCGCGGGTGGCTCGCACCTGGTCTTCACCGCCGGCGCCTGCCGCCTCGATGAGGCAGGGCACACGGTTGGCGTCGGTGACGTCGCTGCCCAGGCCGCACAGGCGATGGCAAATCTGCGCGTGACCCTGGCGGACGCCGGCCCCCAGCTCGAGGACGTGGTGCGCACAACCGTCTACGTCGCCTCCGCGGAGCAGCGGGACCTCGTCGCGGCATGGGCAGTCGTTCGTGACTTCTTTGTTCCGCACGACCCGCCCAGCACCCTGCTCGGCGTAGCCGCCCTCGGGTACGACGGGCAGCTCGTCGAGGTCGACGCCGTTGCTGCGCTGCCCCGCTGACGTCGAAGCTGAGCGGCGCTTCCGACGACGTCGGGACGGCCTGCAGGGCGTCTCGGCCTCTGACGAGGATCGGTACCGGATCCTGAGCGGGACCACGGCTTGAGCCTCGGTCCTGCAGGGAGCAGATTTGACCTCAGGTCGCGGTGGGCTGTTCGGTGCGGATGTGGCGGTAGAGCGTCATGGGGTGACGCCGCAGGAGGCGGCAATTTCGGCCATGGTGAATTGGCGGGCGTCGTACATCCGCTGAGCTTTGTCGACAAGCGCGGGTGTCATCTTAGGTTTGCGCCCGCCTCGCCGACCGCGGCTCGGGCGGCGGCGAAGCCGGCTTGGGTGCGTTCGCGGATCAGGGCAGCCTCATACTCGGCCATGAGCGCGAACATGCCGAAGACGAGGGCGCCGTGCGCGGTGGTGGTGTCGACCAGTCCGTTGCTCAGCGACCGGACTCCGACGCCGCGGGTTTGCAGGGTAGTGACGATGTCGATCAGGTCGCGCAGGTTGCGGCCGAGCCGGTCGATCCGCCAGATGATCAGGGTGTCCCCGGCACGGAGGTCGGCCAGGCAGGCCGTCCACTGCGGCCGGACGACCTTCGTGCCGCTGGCCCGGTCGGTGTAGACCTTCAGGCAGTCTTCGGCCGTGAGCGCGTCGAGCTGTAGCTGGGGATTCTGATCTACGGTCGACACGCGCGCGTACCCGATCTTGGCTGCCGTCGGCTGCTTGAAGAATATCAAAGACGTTGTCCGGAACGCGCGCGCCAGACCACCTCGACGTCCTACGCCAACTCAACGACGGCCAGCCCTGGATCCCTCAGCCGAAAACCTGCTGAATAGTTGCTATCACTGAGGCAGCTGCCGCAATGAGTGGCTACACCCCGCTCACCTGGTTCGCGAGTCGACAGGTCATCAGCACTATTCGTGGACT
>JBBQFE010000105.1:0-8423 GCA_038321605.1 Mycobacteriales bacterium
TCGCGACGCCGCGAGCGGGCGACGCTCGGCCGTCAGCTGAACCAGATCGCCGGCCGCGGGGCGTGCAAGCACCCGGACGGCGCGGTGGGCATGATCAGCAGCGCGCTCGAGGTGTTCAGCGAGGACGCAGCGTCCCACGTACGACGAGGTCGTTGCCTGGCAGAGGTCGGCTGACCCGACACGCACGCCTGCGGGGGAAGGCGCACGTGCCGGACCGCCACTGGTTCGCCGGGGGGGGCGGTGAACCAGACAGGTGCGGATGTCAGTCCGCACCGCTTGTGGCCATCTCGCGATGGGTGTTGGTCGGGTCGTCGATCGGTCCGACCGTCTCGTCAGCTGTTTTGCGTCGACGGGCTCCGAGGTGGACCAGCGAAGAGAGCAGCGCGAGCAGGACCGCGGCCATCGCCAGCACGCCCGCGTAGGAAAGGCCCTGCTGCCACGGTGCATTCGAGATCACGGTCCGGTGCACTGCCACCGGCGAGCCCCGGACCGTCCAGCTGAAATCGTGCGCGACATCGGCCAAGCCGGCACGCCGGACGACCACCAGCACCGAGGTCCGGCCGGCGGCCAGCTCGACCGCGACACTCCAGTGGTCAGCGTCGACGGGCATTGCTGCCAGCGGACCGGAGCTGCGACCGCCGGCTCCGACCACCGTCATGGTCACTGCCGTGACGGGGCCCGGTGCGGGACGCCTGGTCTGGGCGACCTGAAGGATGATCAGGTTGCGCCCGGGCCGGCTGGGCCCGATGGACAGCGACTGTTGGAGATCCGCCGCCGACGCACTGACCTCGGTCTCCGAAGCCGCGGCGGCACGAACGAAGCTTGCCTCGCGGGCGGGTTGACTACTGGTCAGCACCGCCGCAAGCGCCAGTACGACCAGTCCCGCCGCCGCCTCGGTCACCAGGATGCGCGTCTGCAGCCGCCTGCCCTGCTCGCGGAGCCAGCGGTGGTTGGCCATGCCCAGCACCGCGACCAACCCGAACAGAGCCAGTTTCGCCAGTAGGACGCGTCCATAGAAGGTCAGCAGCAGGGCGTCGATCGACACCGCAACGCCACTCGTGAGATACACACCGGTGGCAACCATGACAGCGATGCAGCATGCGGCAGGACGGCCGAAGTCGATCAGCGCTCGTCGGAGCATCGGCAATCTGGCGCGGCCGGACGCGCCCGCCCCGCTCGACAGGAGCAGCACCAGCAGAGCGCCCGACCAGATTGCGGCAGCTCCGACGTGCCCGGCATCGGCGAGCAGTCGGAGACCACCCGCTGCACCGTTGTGGCCGACCATGGCATTGCCCAGTACCGCGATGCCGCCCAGTAGTGCTATCGCCACCTCGGCGCTCCGGTACTTCCGTCGCAGGCGCAGTGGATGCCCGGGGCTGGCGGTTTCGGTGGGGCCATGACGCGCCGCCAGCAGGAGCAGTACCAGTAGTAACGAGGCAGCCTCGCGGCTCAGCCAGCCCTGCCCGTACCGGCCCTGGAACATCGCGCCGATGCCCGCGGAGGAGGACCGCAGCTGGGCGATCGGGAGCAGCAGTCCAGCAATCGCCGCCACACCGGCGCCGGCAAGCGAGAGCTTCAGGGCACGAGCGACCGGCTGTGACGACAGTGCATGGCGGCGTAGCAGCCGGCGGGCCAGACTGCCGCCGAGCACCAGGGCCAGTCCCAGAAAGATCAGCCATCGAAGGGCGACCTCGGTGGGCAGTGGCCGGGGTTCTGCCTGTCCCGCTGCGACGACCCGGGCACCGATCCCGAACACGATGACCCCTGAGGTCTGATGCAGGTCGTCTCGCGACAGCGTCCGCCAGCGAAGGCGGTAGGCGCTGTGCGGCAATGCCGGGAGCTGCGCGAACACCTGAGCCGGTTCCTCGGTGCCGGCACCGGACTCGGTCACCAGTCGCAGCTGACGCAGCGGATACTGCACCCCGGCGGAGTCCACCAGGTCGAGCTCGGTCGCCCCGATGACCACCTGCTCACTGAAGTCGAGCACCAGCTCGGTGGGCGAGGCGGTCAGCGAGCCACCGTCACGTGGATTGCTGTCCTGCAGGTAGGCATGCGCTGAGGCGCTCTGCACCGGCAGCACCACCATCAGCAACAGTGCCGAGCACAGCGCGAGCACCAGCCGTCGAGTCGAGGCCTTCAGCCGGCGTGTGCCGAGGGTCGTCATCGCAGACTTCCTACAGCACCGGCACGTGCGCGAGCGTGACGGCTCCATCGGTGATGCTCAGCTTCTCGCCCGCACGTATCGCGCCGCGGGTATTCTCGTAGACCAGGTAGTACGTCTGACCGGTGCGCAGCGCGTGTCCCTGCTTCATCAGGGATACCCGGACGGTGCTGAGCTTTCGGGCTTCGCTGGTCAGCCTGGGTGGATGCGTCACGTCGGACTGGAACCGGAGTGCCTTCTCCGAGTCGAGCACCACATACGACAGCGTCAGCAGTCCACCGTCGGCAACCACCGCGACTCTGGAGAACCGCACGCCGAGCAGCTCCTCCATGGCGACACTCTGCGGCACCGCAGTGGACGCCGGCCTGGTGTGCTGGTCGGCCCACGCCCGGCGTGCCATCACCCCGCCGCCGGCCAGTAGCACCGTCAAAACCAGCACACCGAGCGTCTTCGCCCAGCGCTGCGTCGGCCACAACCGACGCAGCGCTGCGGCCAGGCCATCGGCTCGCTCATCCATCGTGATCATTCTTTTCCATCCCCCTGGTGATGTGACGAACGAAATCTGACTAGTTGCCAGCCACCGAGAAGAAGCTGTCGAAGTAGGCAGTTCCCGTTGCGCCGGTCGAGTTGCTGTTGAACGCCGCTGCGCTGACACCCAGCTGCGCCGACTCGATCGTCCCGACTGCGTTGGCGGTGACGGTGCTGGTGGTGCTGTCGATGCCCAACGTCAGCGTCGCTGCCGGCCCGTTGGCCCAATCGACCGTGATCGAATGCACCGCAGTACCCACCGTTATCCAGTTGCCGAGCGTGGTTCCGATCACCGCTCGGATCTGAGCGGCGGCCCCAGTGCCGTGATACTGCAGGCCGAAGACCTCGGTGCCACCGTTCGCGCCGTTGGCGGTTCGGGTGTCGAAGATGGTCAGCACGTTGTTGGCATTGCCACCGCTGTTGAGCGAGGGCGCCTGGAACCTGAAGCGTGCGTGGTAGGTGCTGTTGGCCACCGGGCTGTTGTCGGTGAGGTACCCCAGACTGCTCGCGGCGGGGGTCGTTGCCAGTGTCACCTTCAGCCCGGCGGTGCTGCCCGGCTCGTCAGGACCCTGCAGCGCGGCGGTGGGCGCAATGGTGGCCACACCGGTCTGCTTGTTCCAGTCGCCCACGGCCTGGAGGTAACTGCGGAACACAGACACCGTGGTGGTGACCACGTTGCTCCAGTTGCCTGCCATGTCACGAACCCTGGTGTTGTAGACGATCTTGCCTGCTGTGGCAGGGAACGCCGCCTGGACGGTGACCTTTCCTGCTGCCACCGAGAACTGCGCCGGGGTCGCCTTACCCACACCGGGATCCTTGGTCCCGGTCCACACCTCGGCGCTGCCGAGCGAGTTGAGCTCGGTGAGCGTTGAGGTCAGTGCCACTCCGGGTTGCCCGACCGGCCCGATCGAGCCGGTGAGTCCGAGCAACTTCGGGGCGACCCGATCGACCAGGATCGTGGTCGGGCTGAGCGTTGCATCTCCCCAGTTGCCGGCACCGTCCAGCGCGTGGACGTACAGGGTGATGGAGCCGTCCTTGTACGCCTTGATCTGCGACAGCGGAATCAGCGCGTAGAACTTCTCCTGGGGTTTGTTAAGCACGCCGTCGATCGGGATGAGCTGCAGCCCCGAACCCGAGGTCTTGATCGTGTTGATGAAGGCCTCAGCCTGGATCAGGTTATCCGGCGACTCCGCTCCTGGGTCCTGGATATCCGCGGTGATCAGCAGATACCCCGGGTTGCTCGGATCGGAGAGCACGCCATTGGTGGCCGCCGGGCTCACAGAGACAGCCAGGTTCTTCGGGGGCGTCTTGTCGATGGTCAGCGGAATGTCGAGCACGGGGCCCCACAGTCCCGCCGAGCCCAAGTCGTCCTTGACGTGCACCCAGATGTGGTGGAGCCCCTCGGTCAGCACCGGCGCCCCTGGGGCGGTCGGATCGAAGGTCGCATCGACGGAGACCACCGTTGCCGTTCGGTTGGTGGTCATGGCGATTCCAGTGCCGTACGCCGCGGGCAACGGGGCGGTGTCGACGAAGTATTCGGCGGTGGTGACCTTGCCACCGGCCAGCGAATCGTCACCGGTAGCGGAGATGTCGATGGGTACCGTGCCGTTGGTGATGCTCGGCGAGAGAGTGCCCCCCGTGGTGGCCGGGCCCTGCTTGGGCACGTTGAGCACGATTGATCCGACGGCACCCCAGTTGCCGAGCGCGTCCTTGGCTCTCACGTAGACGATGTGTTTGCCGGCCGCAAAGGTCGGATTCGCCAGCACCGAGGCGGGAATTGTGCCCGTGGCGGTCGTGCTGACCGCCGAGGCCGCCAGGGTCATCGGCGAGCCGCTGGAGGCCGCGATCGGGGCCGCTGCGTTGTCGTCGATCACGTACTCCGCTGCGGTAACCAGCTTGCCTCCGGTGTTGGCGTCGCTCACGGCTGCGGTGACCGTCACGTCGTTCAGCGCATTGGACGGATTCGGGCTGATCGTCAGCGACTTGGAGGTCGGACCGACGAAGTCATTCGCCGTGTCCACCGGCACGTTGGTGTCCAGGAAGGTGAGCATGCCGCCGAAGCCGACCTGGGGCGGGGTGTCCGCGGTCTGGGAACCTGCGTTGTCCAGGCTGCCGTTGGCCTCGTAGATGCCGACCTTGGTTGCGTACCGGGAGTCACCGGTGGAGGAGGGCATGGTGATCAGGGTGTCCAGGGTCGAACCTGGTTCGACACTCTCGGCAGCGACGGTGCTCGCGTAGTGCATGGGGTGACCATCCTGGGCCACCTCGTCCTGCGTGCCGCCGAGCACGCTCATCGGGTGGGTCACCTGCCCGACATTGACGTAGCGCACAAGGACTTTGTGCCCCTGGTCGGTGGCGATGGAGCTGGTGGCAGAAGGAAAGGGATGGCCGTTGATCAGCCGAAACGACGGGCGGAACGAGCGCATGTCGAACGTCAGCGGATCCGCACTGGTGTTCAGCGCCGGATCGATCTCACTCAGCACCAGCAGGGCATCATCGTCGTAGGCCGTGGCGGGGTACCCGGCGACTGTTCCATAGGCGGTGCCCGGCGACGTCGGAAGCACGACCAGCGCGCCCGCCATACCCATGGCGACCTGACGAGCACCATCGGGTGTGTGCCCTGCCTCGTACAGGAAGGTTCCCGGCCGGGAGGCGGTGAACGTGTAGCTGGCGACGCCGTTGCTGCCCACACCGGTGCGGTCGTCTCCGCCGCCGCCGTTGATCGAGGTTTGACCCGGCAGCGCCAGCGAAACCTGCTGACTGAGGGTGTTGTGCACCAGGATCGTCACCTTGTCGTCCTGATTGACCACCAGCACCGGACCCGGTGCGGTGACCGGCGTGGTGGCGTCGGGGGCGAAGCCCCAGATCGGGATCGCGCTGAGGGCACCGGGCATGGTCGTGCTGCCCGTCCGAGCCCACAGCTCACAGGTCACCGTGGCCGCACGGGTGCAGCCAGCCGGGGCGAGCCGGCCCACCGAGGTCACCGTGCTGGTTCCGGCGGCGACCGGGTTCACCGTGGCGGCCAGGCCGGTCTGGGCGGTGGCCGACGTGGAGGCCTCGGCAAGCGGAGCGGCCACGAACAACCCGGCCACCACCGACGCTGCGGCGAATGACGCCACCAGCGAACGGCGGGTGGAAGTCATCGCGGAACGGACGTCGGACTGCGTGCGTGCTGTGGAGATTCTCATCGCCCCGGCCTTCAGTTGGTCGGGCAACCGGTCGGGGGATCGATGCGGAAGAGCGTCATCATCCCTCCGAACGTTGCACCGTAGTTGGTTGCCTGCTCCAGAGCGTGGCTATGGGCGATGTGGTAGTACTCGCCGCACACGTTGTTGGAAGTGATGAAACTCGGCGTGGCATTCTTCGTCCCGAGATAGCCGCTCTCGGAGAACCAGGTGTCGGTGCCGACGAGTAGCTGGTCGGTGATGGTCGGGATCTGGGTCGGGATGGGGTGGGTATCTGCGTTGTATTCGCTGTGCCAGTCCATCAAGGTGTCCAGAGTCTGACCGGGCCCGACATCCAGGTCGTACTTGAGGTAGCTGAGGTCCTGTCCGGACGGACCGACCAGGGCGTGTCCGTCGCGATCGATGACCCGCTCGTCGCTGCCATGTGGGTGGAACGGGTAGTTGACCGTTCCCGCATTCAGGTAGCGGATGGTCGCCGGCAGCGGATTGTTCGTGGCATCCCAGGGCTTGATGTGCACCACCGAGCCGTAGGGCTGCCCCGGTAGCCAGGAGGCATTGTTCGGCGCGAGCGTGTCGGGCATGCTGCGACCGTTGATCATGAAGTAGCGCGCGGTGTAGGCGCTCCAGTTCACCGGCTGCTTCCGCTCGACAGCGAGGTGGACGTCGGGGTCCACCTCGGACAGCAGGAACAGGTACTCCTTGCCGCTGGTGAAGGCGGAATCCGAGCGGTCGTTGACCTGGCCGGGGTGACCCGCCGGCCGCACGACCAGCGCGCCGTACATCCCCATCTGGGTCTGCTTCTTGACGTCGCTGCCGCTGCTGTAGAGGTACGTGCCTGCGCTGCCCGCGGTGAACCGGTACGTGACCGAGCCGCCGCCGGCCGGCGCTGCCTGGACCAGCGAGGTCAGCGTGGGCCCGGTGGTGTCGAACTGGGGCTGCGCGGCGTTTCCGTCCGCGGTCACCCCGCTCTGACCAGGGAAGATGATCGAGGTGGCCTCGGGCAGAGAGTTGTGCAGGACGACGGTGACGGTGTCACCACTGGTCACGCACAACGTCGGCCCCGGCAGCTGGAAACCCCTGGTGGAGTTGCCGTAGCTCCACATGTAGATGGAGTTGCCGTCCGGCGTGGATACGTACCCCGCCTGCGCGGTCAGGGAGAACGTCGAGTGGGCGTCGGTGTCACACTGCATGCCCTCGGTCGTCGTCGCGGCCTGTGACACCGGGGCAAAAGCGACCGTGGCTGCTACCGCCGACGCGACCGCGGCTATGACCGCGGTTCGCTTGGCGCCCACTGCTCGTAGAAGTTTCATCAGATCTCCCTGGCTGCCCGGTTCAGTGATTCGGTTCGGTCTGTGCTGCGAGGGTCGCGCTGGCGGGCAGGACCCGGATCTCGGTCACCATGCCGCCGTAGCCACGTCCGCCGCCGTTGCTGAGGTAGGAGTACTTGCGGTCGTAGAGCAGGTACGTGCCCGCCGCGTCCGGTGCCTTGAAGAGCACGTCCCGGCTCTCACCCGGACCCACATCCACGGTGTTGGTGACCTGGTAGTTCGGTGTGCCGTCACGCCCCTTGAGCAGGCTCGCATCCTTCGCGATGACCGTCAGGTCGATGTTGTCCACGGTGAAGGCATGGTTCTGGTAACCCAGATTCGACAGTCGCAGCAACACCGTCTCGCCGACCTTGCAGGTGACCAGGGACGAGATCGGCTGGTACTGGAGGCGGTTGGCATCTGCCGCCGGGTCGTCACCGATCACCGGTAACGCCCCAGCCGGGAACACGTGCGAGGCCTGGGTGGTTGCCGCGGCGGCCGCGCTGTTGGGTGCCACGGTGTCGGGGTAGGCCCGCCCGTTGAGCAGCCAGAAACTGGGGTCGTAGTCCGTCCAGTCGTTCACCTGGATGTGAGCGTCGCGGTAGTGGGCGGCGGACCAGAGCTCGGTCACCATGAACGCGAACTCCCGGTCGTAGCGGGTGCTTCCGTCATAGTCGTTGTAGGCGTACTTGCCACTCGGCACCGTGGTCGCGACCGTGCCGCCCCACGGCGTCGGCGCGCCGGCGGCGAACTCCGGCAGCGCGCCCCTACGGGTCTGGTTCTGTCGCGGCCGGACGAACACCATGCCCGTCATGCCCATCTGGACGTGCTCGACGTCCTCGAAGTGGCAGTGGTACATGTAGGTTCCCGCGTCGTGCGGGCGGTAGTAGTAGGTGAAATCCCGTCCGATCGGGACGGCCAGCGACAACTCGGGAACCCCGTCGAACAGGGGGATCGCGTTCACGAAGCCGTGCCAGTGCAGCGTGTGTCCGTCGAACAGGTCAGGGCGCTGTGACAGGCCGAGGTTGGTGAGCGTGATGAAGATGTCGTCCTCTTCGTCGAAGTACATCATCGGCGCGCTGATCTGCGCCTTGCCCCGCTCGGCTGCAACCTGGTTGGGCTGCATGTCGGTGACGTTGCGGAACCCGAACACATAGGTGTTGAAGGGCGCCGGTGCCAACGAGTCGGGAAAGAACGGCGCATCTGCCGGCGCATCGGGCATGGAAACCCACCCATCGGTGC
>JBBQFE010000106.1:0-8398 GCA_038321605.1 Mycobacteriales bacterium
GGACCGGCCGACGATGCCCCGGTTCTGCTGCGCGGCAAGGCGCTGCGCTCGGCCTTCATCCTGCGTTTCCTGGCCATTGAGCGGTTCATCCGCGGCCTGGTGATCCTGGCGCTGGGTGTCGCGGTGCTGCAGTTCAAGTCCAGCCAGGTCAGCGTCCGTCAACTCTTCGACAAGGACCTCAGCGCCGCCAAGCCGTTGTTCAACCAGCTGGGCTGGAACGCCACGGACTCCGGACTAATCCACACCATCGAGAAGGGCCTCAACGCCAAGGGTTCGACGCTGAATCTGGTTGCCGGATTCCTGATCTTCTACGGCCTGCTGCAGCTCATCGAGGGCACCGGGCTGTGGCTTCTCAAACGGTGGGGTGAGTACTTCGCGGTGGTGGCCACCTCGCTGTTCCTGCCACTGGAGATCTACGAGCTCTCCGAGAAGGTGACGCTGCTGCGGATCGGGGCGTTCGCCCTCAACGTCGCGGCGGTGTTGTACCTGCTGCTGTCCAAGCGGCTGTTCGGGCTGCGCGGCGGTCACCGCGCCTACGAAGCCCAACTGCACGAGGCCTCGCTGCTCGAGGTCGAGCAGTCCGCAGCCAACGTCTGACACCTGAACCGCCTGCTGTCAGAGCGATGCCACCAGCTCATCGGCGGCGGAGTAGGGGTCCAGGGTGCCAGCCACCACGCGCCCGGCAAGGGCATCGACCGCATGCTCGCCGGGTAGCCGGCTGAAGCGGTGTCGCAGGGTCTCGATGCCGATCGCCTCGATCTCAGCGGCAGCCCTGGCCCGTCTGCGACGTTGCAGCTCCTTCGTACCGGTCATCCACTGCCGGTGATCGTCCAGCGCAGCGATGACCTCGGCGATGCCCTGGCCGGTCGCGGCCACCGTGCGGATGACCGGCACCCGCCAACCACCGGCATTCGGCGCCGTCGAACCCATCGACTGCAGGGCGCGCAGGTCCCGGGCCACCTGATCGGCCCCTGGCTGATCGGCCTTGTTGACGACGAAGATGTCGGCGATCTCCAGGATGCCCGCCTTGGCGGCCTGGATCCCGTCACCCATGCCGGGTGACATCAGCACGAGCGTGCTGTCGGCCAGACTGATGATGTCGATCTCGGACTGGCCGACGCCGACGGTCTCGATGAGGATGACGTCGAAACCAGCGGCATCCAGCACCCGCAACGCCTGTGGCGCCGCCGCGGCGAGGCCGCCGAGATGACCACGGGTTGCCATCGAGCGGATGAACACATCGGGGTCGATCGCATGCTCCTGCATCCGGACCCGGTCACCGAGCAGGGCACCGCCGGAGAAGGGCGACGACGGATCGACGGCGAGTACGCCCACCCGCTTTCCGGCGGCCCTGAGCTGAGCGATCAGCACCGAGGTCGACGTCGACTTGCCGACTCCGGGGGCACCGGTGATGCCGACCACCTGCGCGTCGCCGGTGTGCGGCATCAACCGCTCGGCGACGTCACGGAGCAGTGGCGAACCGTTCTCCACCAACGTGATCAGTCGCCCGACCGATCGCGGATCCCCCGCCCGCGCATGCTCTATGAGCACCCCGACGTCTTCACTGTGGCGTCGCGCCACCGGTAACCTCGTCCAGCCTCCGGCGTCTGTGGGATCAGGCCTTCGGGACTCGCAGGATCATCGCGTCGCCCTGTCCGCCGCCACCGCACAGGGCCGCTGCACCGATGCCACCACCGCGACGCTTGAGTTCCAGGGCAAGGTGCAGCGCGACCCGGGTGCCGGACATGCCGATCGGATGTCCGACCGCGATCGCACCGCCGTTGACGTTCACGATCGCCGGGTCCACCCCGAGTTGCTTGGTCGAGGCCAATCCGACAGTGGCGAAGGCCTCGTTGATCTCGATCAGATCGAGGTCCGCCACCGCGATCCCCTCGCGCGCGACAGCAGCGGTGATGGCGTTGGCGGGCTGCGACTGCAGCGTCGAATCCGGCCCGGCGACGGAGCTGCTGGCGCCGATCTCCGCCAACCACTGGATGCCGAGCTCGTCCGCCTTGGCCCTGCTCATCACGACGACCGCGGCCGCTCCATCGGAGATCTGCGAGGCCGACCCGGCCGTGATCGTGCCGCCCTTGCCGAACGCCGGCCGGAGGCGCGACAGCGACTCCACCGTGGTGTCGCCGCGGACGCCCTCGTCGGTGCGGAAGTCGAGCGGCTCGCCCTTGCGCTGCGGGATCTGGACGGTGACCACCTCGTCATCGAACAGGCCGTTCTTCCAGGCCGCCGCGGCCAACTGGTGGCTTCGAGCGGCGAAGGCGTCCTGCTCCTCGCGGGTGAAGTGCTGATCGTCGACGTTGGCGTCCTCGGTGAGCGCACCCATCGCCTGATCGGTGAAGGCGTCCCACAGTCCGTCGTAGGCCATGTGATCGCGCATCGTCACGTCGCCGTACTTGAAGCCCTCGCGCGAACCGGTGAGCAGGTGCGGCGCCTGAGTCATCGACTCCATGCCACCGGCCACCACGATCTCGCATTCGCCCGATCGGATCAGCAGATCAGCTATCGCAATCGCGTTCAGGCCGGACAGGCAGAGCTTGTTGATCGTGATTGCCGGCACCGACATCGGTATTCCGCCGGCCACCGCAGCCTGCCGGGCCGGGCCCTGGCTGGTGCCGGCCTGCAGCACCTGGCCCATGATCACGTAGTCGACCTGCGCAGGGTCGATCCCGGTCTTCTCCAGCGCGCCGCGAATGGCGATGCCACCCAGCGCGGGGCCGGAGAAGTCCTTGAGCGAGCCGAGCAGTCGGCCCATCGGGGTGCGAACTCCGCCGACGATAACCGAAACGGTGTCTGACATGAGACCTCCATGGTCGCAGAGCGAACGTGCCCCCACGATAGTCAGCAAGGTGGGTCGGCGTCCCGGTGCAGCTCAGCCAATTGCTATGAGGAATGCCACCTCGATGGACCTGCATGCGTTTTCGGCCTTCACCATGGGCACATGACGATCCTGCGCATAGATCACGTCGGCCTGGCCGTTGCAGACCTGGACGCCGCCATTGCGTTCTACGCCGACAATTTCGGCATCACCAGCGTGCACGAAGAGACGAATGTCGAACAGGGCGTCCGCGAGGCGATGCTGCTGGTGGGCGACGGAACCACCCGCATCCAGCTCCTGGCGCCGCTTGACCAGACGTCGACGATCGCCAAGTTCCTGGACCGCAGCGGTCCGGGCCTGCAGCAGCTGGCCTACACCGTCGACGACATCGAGGCGACCTCGGCGGACCTGCGCGCCAAGGGCCTCCGGCTGCTGTACGACGAGCCCCGCAGCGGTACCGCGAACTCGCGAGTGAACTTCATTCATCCCAAGGATGCCGGTGGCGTCCTGATCGAACTGGTGGAACCCGCCTGAGCCGGGGCGGCGCAGAGTGGCCGCGTCGGAGCGACCGCGTCGAGGTGACCGCATGCTGGGCCTGTGGCACCCGTCACCTGGAATTCCGATAGTGGCTACTCATCAGTAACCTCTGCGAAACGACCTGCCAGCCTCCGACGAAAGGCGCCCGACGTGACACAGCAACGCGACGACATCCTTGCGGCGATCAAGGCCGATGACGTCGAGGCGCTCAGCGCTGCCGGCGTCCCCGAGAGCTACAACGGGGTGGTGGTGCGCGCGGAGGAGGCAGAGATGTTCGCGGGTCTGGAGAGCCGGGACAAGGATCCCCGCAGGTCTCTGCACGTGCAGGAGGTCCCGACGCCGGAGGTGGGCCCGGGTGAGGCGTTGGTCGCGGTGATGGCCAGTGCCATCAACTACAACACCGTCTGGACGTCCATCTTCGAACCGGTTTCCACCTTCTCGTTCCTGCAGCGCTATGGCCGCAGCTCCGAGCTGGCGAAGAAGCACGACCAGCCCTATCACGTGGTGGGATCCGACCTGGCCGGAGTGGTGCTGAAGGTTGGTCCCGGCGTGACCAGGTGGAAGGTCGGCGATCGGGTCGTGGCGCACTGCCTCTCGGTCGAGTTGGAGGACCATCAGGGTCACGACGATTCGATGATGGACCCCCAGCAACGCATCTGGGGCTTCGAGACGAACTTCGGTGGCCTCGCGGAGTTGGCGCTGGTCAAGTCCAACCAGCTGATGCCGAAGCCCGAACACCTGTCCTGGGAGGAAGCCGCCGCGCCCGGGCTGGTGAACTCCACCGCGTACCGGCAGCTGGTCAGCCACCACGGCGCGAACATGAAGCAGGGCGACGTGGTCCTGATCTGGGGAGCGTCGGGTGGCCTGGGCGGTTACGCGACCCAATTCGCGCTGAACGGGGGCGCGATCCCGGTCTGTGTGGTGTCCTCGCCCGAGAAGGCCGAGATCTGCCGCCGGATGGGTGCAGAGCTGATCATCGACCGGTCGGCGGAGAACTACCGTTTCTGGTCCGACGAGCACACCCAGGATCCACGTGAATGGAAGCGACTGGGCGCCAAGATCCGCGAACTC
Source organism: Mycobacteriales bacterium (assembly GCA_038321605.1). Taxonomy (GTDB): domain Bacteria; phylum Actinomycetota; class Actinomycetes; order Mycobacteriales; family Jatrophihabitantaceae; genus Jatrophihabitans_A. The sequence goes on from JBBQFE010000106.1 coordinate 4,439, forward strand.
ACCGGTGGCGACGATCCGGACATCGTGTTCGAGCATCCCGGACGCGAGACCTTCGGCGCATCGGTCTACGTGACGAAGCGTGGCGGCACGATCGTCACCTGCGCGTCCACCAGCGGGTACTGGCACGAGTTCGACAACCGCTACCTGTGGATGAGCCTGAAACGCATCGTCGGCTCGCACTTCGCCAATTACCGCGAGTCGTGGGAGGCCAATCGGCTGATCATGCGGGGCGCGATCCATCCCACGCTGTCCAAGGTCTACCCGATGGCCGAGACCGGGCAGGCGGCCTACGACGTGCATCGCAACCTGCATCAGGGCAAGGTCGGCGTGCTGTGCATGGCTGACAGCGAAGGCCTCGGCATCGCCGACCCGGAGCTGCGCAGCCGTCACGTCGAGGCGATCAACCGATTCCGCGGCGTCTGACACCGACTGCCAGACCGGCTCCCCGACGCCACCGCCACCCGGACACGCGGCGATCGGTCAGCTTGGGCGTCACCCGGGCATGCGACGATGGGGAGCATGGCAGCAGACAACATCACCGACCTCCTGCCGTTGCTGGGCGACGACATTCCACACTTCGACCTGGCAATGCGCGGCTATGACCGCAAGCAGGTGGACGAATACGTGTCCCGTGCAGAGTCCGAGATCGCAGAGGTCCAGGCGGCCCGCGACGCGGCCCTGGCCACCAGCGCCGACCGGGCAGCCCAGCTCGCCAGTAACGCCGCCCATCTGGAATCCGTGCGCCAGCAGGCAACCAGGGCGGCCGCCGAGCCGGTGAACCAGGACAACGTCTCCGATCGAATTCGCGACATGCTGCAGTTGGCAACCGATGAGGCTGCTCAGACCCGCCGCGGCGCCGAGGAGGAGGCCGAACGGGTGCTCGCTGCGGCCCGTTCGGATGCCGAACGGGTACGGGGTGAGGCCGCCGCCGCGCAGCAGCGACTGACGTCCTCAGCCGCGCAGCGTTCTGCCGAGGCCGATCAGAAGCTTGCCCAGGCTCGCACCCAGGCGACGTCTGAGCTCGCCGCCGCCCGGCTTGAGGTGACGACGATGCTCGAACGGGCGCAGGCCGATCGACTTCGGCTCGACGCTGAGGCCGAGGCCACCCGCGACCGCCTCGACACCGAGGCAGCGGCCGCCAGGGCATTGGCCGACGAGACCGCGCGGGTACGTCGGGACACCGCCGACGAGGACTTCGAGATCACCCTCCGCCGGCGCCGGCATGCCGCCGAGCAGCAGGCACTGGCGGACCGCGACGAGGCCGCGTCCATCGCACGCGACCTGGTGCGTGCGGCGGAGGCTGAGGTTGTCAGGCTGGCCGCTGAGCGCTCAGCCATTCATCAGCAGCTGACCGAGCTGCACCGCCAGTTGGGTGCGGTCGTGGACAGCGCGTCGAGCTCGTGATCGAACCCAAACCGACCGATCGGCTCGGCCGGGCCTCGAGGTCGTTCGCCACTTACTCCCCGTTCCGGCTGGGCCTCACCGCGACGATCGGCTTCGGGGTTGCCTACCTGTTGTTCCGGGCGTTGGAACGTGGCCAGGAGACGCTGATCCTGCTTGCGCTGTCGCTGTTCCTGGCCGCCGGCCTGGACCCCGCGGTCCGCAAGTTGGAGGGCTTCGGACTGGCACGCGGACCGGCCGTAGCGGTGGTCTTCCTCAGCGCGATCCTGTTCATCGCCGGGATCGGCTTCGCGGTCGTCCCGCCGTTGGTGGAGCAGACCGCGACCTTCGTCCACAATCTGCCGACGTATGTGACGGAGCTCCAGAACAACCGGCGGATCGCCGAGCTGGACAAACGATTCGGCGTCCTGACGTCGGTGCAGAGCTACCTGCACGATTCCAAGCTCGTGCAGCAGCTGGCCACCAACCTGTTCAGCGTGGGGTCGACGCTGGCAGCGACCATCTTCCAGGTGTTCTCCCTCGCGGTGCTGACCCTGTACTTCCTGCTGTACCTGCGTGACATCACCGGATTCGCCTACCGCCTCGCGCCGGCGTCCCGGCGTCCACAGGTGAGCACGATAGGCGACAAGATCGTCACCCAGATCGGGCACTACGTGGTCGGCACCGTCGCCCTGGCGCTCAGTTCCGGTCTGGTGACCCTGGTCTTTCTGTGGGCCATCGGCGTGCCGTACCCGTTCGCGCTGGCATTCATCGTGGCCCTGCTGGAGGTTGCGCCCCTGGTGGGAATCATCCTCGCGGCCACCGTCGTGACGACGGTGGTGATGCTCGAATCGGTGCCGTCCGGCATCGCCACCGTCGCGTTCTTCGTCATCTGGTACCTGGCGCAGCGCATCTGGCTGTACCCGCGGCTGCTGCACCCCTCGGTGCGGATCAGCCCGGCCGCAGCGGTGGTGGGAGCGCTGGCCGGCTACACGCTGTTCGGCGTCATCGGCTTTCTGGTGTCCATCCCGCTGGTCGCTGTGATCACACTGATCCTGCGCGAAGTGGTGGTTCCTCGGCAGGCCACCCGCTGATCGTCCGGGCGACCCGCCTTCGGCTCAGGAGTACCGCGGCGCGTTGCGGGAGCGCTGGACGCCGGGCTGCCGGCGATCCCGGGCAGCCCAACAGGTCGTGTGCCAGTGCCGTCGATCGGTGGCCTCGAGATCCTCCGCCGGCCACGCCACCACATGCGGTGTCGCCGCGGTCAGCAACTGGTCGCAGCCGGGACACCGATACGGGCCCGCCGAGCCGGAGCCGTTCACCGTTCGGACGCGGTACTCCAGGCCCTGCCACTGCTCACTCCGCTCCGAACCCGAGCCTGTCCTGCGCTCCGGACGGGCCACCGGGCCCCCGGTGCGACGCGAGGGCGAGTTGCGACGGGGCATGACCTGAGATTACGGGCCCGCTACGCGAGCGCCTGCACCACCCGCGACGGGCTCGGACGGCCCAGCTGCGCAGCCATCCAGACACTGGTCTCGACCAGCTTGGCGAGGTCGATCCCGGTCTCGATGCCCAGCCCGGTGAGCTGCCAGACCAGATCCTCGGTGGCCAGGTTGCCCGTGGCGCTCTCGGCGTAGGGGCAGCCGCCGAGACCACCCGCCGACGCATCGACCACGGACACGCCGCTCTGCAGCGCCGCCAAGGTGTTGGCCAGCGCCTGGCCGTACGTGTCGTGGAAGTGCACCGCCACCCTCGACAGGTCGACGCCGTCGCCGACCAGCAACGACACCAGCGCCGTGACCTGTCCCGGCGTGGCCACTCCGATGGTGTCGCCGAGGCTCAGCTCGGTGCATCCCATCGCCAGCAACCTGCCGGCGGCGTCGGCCACCTGACGCAGCGGTACCGGACCCTCCCAGGGATCACCGAAACACATCGACAGATAGCCGCGCACGCCCAGACCGAGCTCGCGCGATCGTGCGACCACCGGAGCGAACATCTCCATCGACTCCGCAACCGTGCGGTTGAGGTTGCGCTGGGCGAACGTCTCGGTGGCGCTGGCGAAGATCGCGATGTCCTGGACGCCACACTCCAGGGCCCGCTGCAGGCCCTTGTCGTTGGGGACCAGCACCGGGTACCGGACACCCTCGCTGCGGTGCAGGTCGGCGAGCAGCTGCTCGGCGTCGGCCAGCTGCGGGATCCACTTCGGGTGCACGAAGCTGGTGGCCTCGACCACCCGGTGACCGGCGTCCACCAGCCGCTCGATGAATTCGACCTTCACCTGCACGGGCACGATGGTGGCCTCGTTCTGCAGGCCGTCACGCGGACCGACCTCACAGATGGTGACCCGGTCAGGCAACCCCTCGACGCCGAACACCGCGGGCAGTCCCGAGGCCGCCATGGCTAGGCGTACTCCCGAAATCCCTTGCCGGTCTTGCGACCCAACCGGCCGGCTGTGACCAGGTGTTCCAGCAGTGGCGCCGGCGCGAAGCCGGGCTCACGGAACTCCAGGTAGAGCACCCGCTGAATGGCCAGCGAGACGTCCAGGCCGACGACGTCGAGCAGTTCGAACGGCCCCATCGG
>JBBQFE010000107.1:0-8373 GCA_038321605.1 Mycobacteriales bacterium
GGTCGACGTCGGCACGAAGGCGCTGCTGGCGAAGGTCAGCGGAAAGATCACCGGAAAGGTAGCGGCGTTGACGGTCTGGGTATTGGTCGCGAACAGGCCGACGAGCGCGAAGATGAAACAGGTGGACAACGCGAAGGTCAGCAGCACCAACATGCCGAGCAGCAGCCCTGGGATGCTCTGCGGCCGGTAGCCGACGGCAACACCCACGATCACGATGATCAGCAGCCCGACGGCGTTGCTGATGGTGTCAGCTGCGACCCGTCCGGTGAGCACCGCACTGCGGGCCATCGGAAGGGACCGCAGCCGATCGATGAAACCCTTGCCACGATCCTCCGCCAGCGCGAAACCACTGTTGCCGGCGGTGAAGATGGCAGTCTGAACGGCGATGCCCGGGATCAGGTAGTTGACGTAGTTGATGTTCCCGAGTCCTCTGATCGCGCCACCGAACACGTACCGGAACAGCAGCGTGAACATGATCGGCGACAGCAGGGTGAACACCACCTGGTCCGGTGCCCGCATCAGCCTGCGCACGTTGCGACCGGTCATGGCCGCACTGTCTGCGAGAGCACCGCGGAGGCCCCCGCCGGTACGGGTGATGCCGAGGTCGGGCGACATACTCATTCTGCGGCCTCCTGCTTCTGACGCTTACGTCCACGTCTGCTTCGGGGTTGCTCGTCGGCATCGCTGGCGCCGTGTCCGGTCAGCGAGAGGAATACGTCGTCCAGGCTGGGTTGGCGCAACTGCAGGCCCACCGCCTCGAGCCCGGCGGCGTCCAACCGCCGGACCACCTCGGTGAGCGTCGCGGGCCCGGCCGCGGTCGCGACCCGGACGACCTCACCGGCCCGTACCGGGCTGCCTTCACCGGCGCCGTCCAGCACCTCGGCGGCCCGCACGGCAGCTGACTCGTCGTGCAGCACCACCTCGACGACAGTTCCCCCGAGGGTGGCCTTCAGCTGCGCAGCGGTGCCTTCGGCGATCACCCGTCCCCGGTCGACCACGCAGATCTGGTCGGCCAGCCGGTCGGCCTCCTCCAGATACTGGGTGGTGAGCAGCAGGGTGGTGCCGTCGGCCACCAGCTGTTCGATGACCGCCCACAGGTCGATCCGGCTGCGCGGATCGAGGCCGGTGGTGGGTTCGTCGAGGAACAGCACCGGCGGTCGGGCCACCAGCGCGGCCGCCAGGTCGAGCCTGCGGCGCATCCCGCCGGAGTAGGTCTTCAGGGTCCGATCGGCCGCCTCGGTGAGCCCGAACTGGTCGAGCAATTCCGCGGCCCGCGTCCGCCGGTCGGCGCGCGGCAGGTGGTTGAGCGCACCGACCAGTTGCAGGTTCTCAGCACCCGTGAGGGCCTCGTCGACGGCCGCGTACTGACCGGCCAGACCGATCACCCGGCGCGCGGCGGCCGGGTCTGCGAGCACGTCGACACCGGCGACGAAGGCGTTGCCCGAGTCGGGCCGGAGCAGCGTGGTCAGCACCCTGACGACGGTCGTCTTGCCGGCACCATTGGGACCGAGCAGCCCCAGCACCGTCCCGGTCGGGATTTCGAAGCTCACCCCGTCCAGGGCACGGACAGTACCGCCGAAGGTCTTGATCAGGTTCTCGACGCGTACCGCAATGCCGCCGGTGGGCGCGCCGCCAGGTGTGGACTGCATGCGCGCACGCTAACGCAAGCCACCGACAGACTCTCTCGAATTAGGTCCGCACGATCAGCGGCTTATGTCCACACGATCAGCGGGGCCAGTCGGTGATCCGCTCCAGAATGCGCCCGAGCACCTGCAGATCGGCGTCGTCCAGCGCGCGCAGGGCGTCCGGCGGCTCGTTCAGAATCTCGCTCGCGGTGCGCGCGGCGTCCGCCCCGGACGGTGTCAGATTCACCACCTTCACCCGGCGGTCGACGGGGTGCACGCTGCGCAGCACGAACCCACGTTCCTCGAGATCGTCCACCACCAGCGTGGTGTACGGCGCGTCGATGGCCAGCGCGGTGGCAAGCTCCCGCATCGTCATCGGAGCCGGCATGAGTTGCCGCAGCGCCTTGGCGCGGATGAAGCTCATGCCGAGTGCTTCGGTGACCTCGCCGCGCTTGTCGTGCAGCTCCAGCACGAGCCGGCGCATCTGTTGCCAGGCCTGTTCGGCGGTGCTCACCGCGCACCCTGGTTCGCCGCGACCACCGGCGCCGGCCCACTTTCCGGCCCGCTCTCGGGGCTGAGGTCATCATCGAAGAGGGCGGCGGCGCGGGCGGCGCTCCCGCGCGCCCAACGCCCACTGGTGGCTGCACCGAGCGCCAACACCGCCAGGCCCAGGCCGGTGATGATCCACCAGGCCGCGTGGGTGGCTGCGGTGAAACTGAGCCCGGCAGTTCCCGCGGTTCCGGCCGCCACCACCGATCCGACGACGGCCACGCCCAGCGACGCACCCACCTGGCGGCTGGTCGAGGCGACTGCGGCTGCGACCCCCGCCTGCGAACGGGGCATACCCGACACCGCGGTATTCGTGATCGGCGCGTTGACCACACCGAACCCGATGGCGAACACGACGTAGCAGGCGATCAGCCAGTAATAACTCTGGTGGGCCGACAACCGGGTAAGACCGAGTGAGCCCAGCGCCATCGCGAAACCCGCCACCAACAACGGTCCACGCGGCCCGCGAGAGCCCACCACCCGGCCCGAGATCGGGGCGAACACCAGGGTCATCAGCGCCATCGGCAACGTCGCCAGACCAGCCTGCAACGCGCTGAGCCCGCGAACGTCCTGCAGGTACAGCGTGTTGAGAAAGAGGAAGCCGCTGAACGCGCCGAAGGCACAGATCGCGATGACGGTGGCGCCGGCGAACGGGACGCTGCGAAAGAACCTCAGCTCGATCAGCGGATCACGGCGGCGCGGTTCGTAGTAGAGCAGGCCACCGATCCCCAGCAGCACCACGCCGATCAGGGCGACGATGACAGTGGACGCCCAGCCGGCTCGGGGAGCCTCGATGATGGCGTAGGTCAGGCTGAGCAGGACGGCGATGACCAGGCCCTGCCCGACCGGATCGATCCGGCGGGCACGCGGTGCCTTCGATTCGGGGACGAACAGTGCGGCAAGCACCAGTGCGGCGAGGCCGATCGGCACGTTGATCCAGAAGATCGCCCGCCAGCTGATCGTCTCGGTCAGCAGACCACCCACCACCGGCCCCACACCGAGGCTGATGCCGACGACGCCGCCCCACACACCGATGGCCCGGGCCCGTTCACGCGGATCTGTGAAGACATTGGTGATGATCGACATCGCCACCGGATTCAGCATCGAACCGCCGACGGCCTGCACCATCCGGAAGGCGATCAACCAACCCAGCCCGGGCGCCACGCTGCACAACAGCGATCCCAGCGTGAACAGGATCAGGCCGGTCTGGAAGGTACGCCGCCGACCGAGCCGGTCCGCGGTCGATCCGGACAGGATCAGCAGGCTGGCCAGCACCACGGTGTAGGCGTCGATCGTCCACTGCAGGCCGGACACCGAGGCGTGCAGATCGGCACGGATCGAGGGCAGCGCGACGTTCACGATGGTGTTGTCCATGCCGACGATCAGCAGGCTCATGCAGCAGATGGCCAGGATCAGGGTCCGCCGCCGGGCAGTCAGTTCAGGCATTCGTACTCCTATTGCTTGTAGAACAACAATGATTGTATGCATACAACGGTCTGTTCTCGACACGGAACCTGTGCAATCCGGAACGCTCCCGCCGCCCCGGTCGTCCTACCCCTATGCGGGCACCGGCGGATCGTGTGCGCAGGCGGCTGCTCATCGCCGGCAGCGCGATAGCCCTGGTACTGGCCGCGACGATCTTCCCGCCTGTCACCACAGCGTTGGTAGACACAGCGTTGGCCAACCCATCGCCAGTCAACAGCGCGCCACTGAGCGGCGGACTTGGCGGCTCGCACGCGTCGCATGGCGTGCAGGACGTCAACGCGCTACCCGTGCCCCGGACGCAGCTTTCCGGCGCACATCCTCAGCCGACCGCGTCGGACGTGCTGGCGTCGGGAGCCTGGCCGGACGCGGTGGTCGCGGTCGGCGCACTGGTCCGCGGACAGCACCAGCCGATGCAGCAACAGTGGCGGCTCAGCCCACCGGCCCGAGGGCCCCCTGCGCGCCGCTGATTCAACGCCCACCGTCCCGTCTCCCCCGAACCCTGGAGGTGATGCAATGAACGACGGCTTCGAATGGCAGCAGATCCTGCTGGCGTGCGCCATGCTGCTTGCCCTGTTCATCTACCCGGTGATCGTGCTGTGGCACGACGAACGCAGAAAGGCCCGGACGGCCAAGGAATCCGTCCCTGCCGATCTCACCTGACGCCGGACCGGGCAGGGATTAGCCACACCGGCCGATCCCTGCCCGCCAGTAGCTGCCAACCACGCGAATACCCACCCCGCTGGCCACATATCCGGCACACTCTTCGCTATGAACACCATCGCGCTGATCGCGGCCGGGCTTGCCGCCCTGTTGCACATCGGGTTCTTCTACCTCGAATCGATTGCCTTCACCCAGCCCGCGACCTTTCGGCGCTTCCTCGTGCCGGGTGATGCCGAGGCGCAGATCATCAGGCCCTGGGCCTACAACCAGGGCTGGTACAACCTGTTCCTCGCGCTCGGCAGCATCGCCGGGATCGTCACGTGGGCCGGCGGCCATCACGGCGAAGCAAGGGCGCTGATCGCACTGGCCTGCGGCAGCATGCTCGGCGCCGCGCTGGTGCTGATCGCCAGCGATCGCCGGATGGCCCGGCCGGCTGCCATCCAGGGGCTGTTCCCGCTGATCGCCCTCGCGCTGCTCTGGTAGCCCGAACGGCGGCATAATCCTCTCCATGAGCGAGCACCCGGATTTTCCCAGCTATCGCGAGTTCTTTCCGTACTACGTGGCCATGCATTCCAAGCGACTGACCAGGCGCCTGCACTTCGCCGGCTCGGTCACCGGGCTGCTGATCGCGATGTTCGGACTGGTCACCGGAAGGCGCCGGCTGCTAGGTGCCCTGCCACTGCTGGGTTACGGGACCGCCTGGCCCGCGCACTGGTTCATCGAGGGCAACAATCCCGCCAGCTTCGGCCATCCGCTGTGGTCGCTGCGCGGCGACGCGGAGATGGTCGCATACATGGCACGCGGCCGGGACCGGGAGTTGTCGGTGATCGCCCGGGACTGGTTGCACGCGCACCCGGAAAGCAGGACGCCCGCCAATTGGGGAGTCGACGGCAGCCAGCTCGCCGCCTGACGGTTGGCTGGGACCTGCACCGATCCGATATTCCGAGGAGTCACACCATGAACCGCCCTGCTGCCGGCCACCGCCTCGCAAGGACCACGGCCACCGCCGCGGCGCTGGTCACCGTAGCCCTGGCCGTGACGGCCTGCGGCGGCTCGAGCGCGGACCGGACGAAGGCTTGCGCCGCTTCCCGAGCGGGTGACGAGGCAGCCGGCAAGTTCGACACGGTCAACGACATCGCCTCGTTCAAGAAGCTGGTCGCCGAGCAGGTGAACCACCTGGACGACTTCGCCAAGTACGCCCCCAAGGACATCAAGGCCGATGCACAGTCCCAGCTGTCCGCCGCGAAGAAACTTCAGCTGATCGTGGACGCGTCGAGTTCACAGGCGGACCTGACCGCCAAGTCGATGGACATCAAGGCGGCGACCGATCTCGCGGCTGCGTCCCAGGTCAAGATTGCCGCGTGGACGAAGTCGAATTGCGGCTGAGCACGCGCTACCAGCGCGAGGGGCCGCTGATCTCGCGGACGGCCGGACGGACATCGGCCATGTACACCGACGTGATGATCAGCGCGATGTAGGTGATCAGGTTCAGCGCGAGGCCCGAGCCTGCCAAAGCGGTCAAGGTGCTGATCAGCGCGGGAATCCCGGTGAGCAGCAACCAGGCCGGCTTGCTGAGCTTGCCTGCGGCGGCGAACGCAGGGGCCTTGCGGGTGATGCAGTCAACGAAGGCCCAGACCATGAACACACACACCGCCCAGCCGAGCAGGAGCAGCAGCCAGTACTCGGTGTGATTGATGGCCTGCATCACTCCAGCCTAACGAATGCCGCCGCCCCGCGTCGTGGGCGGCCCACGCGCCGGGGCAGCCCAGCCGGCGCGACAGACGACTGCCCCGGCTCGGGTGACCGAACCGGGGCAGTCGCTGAGTGCAGATCGCTGTCAGAACAGGGCCTGTTGCAGTCAGGCCGAGGTGCTCGAGGTTGCAGCGGTCGTCTTGGTCGCGCGCTTCACCGGAGCCTTCTTCGCCGGAGCCTTGGCAGCAGCGGCCTTCGAAGCAGGCGCCTTAGCGGGCGTGCGCTTGGCAGCGACCTTCTTGGCAGGAGCCTTCTTCGCCGGAGCCTTCGCGGCAGCAGCCTTCTTGGCCGGAGCCTTCTTTGCCGGAGCCTTGGCGACCCGGGTGGTCCGGCGGGTCGGGTTCGCGGACTTGACCGTGCCCACCACGGTCCCGACGACCGGCGACACGCGTGCCTCCACGCCGCTGACGACCGGACGAACCCGCGCCTCGACGCTGTCCGCCGCGTCGGAGACATCCCCGAGCAGCTTGGTCAGGCGGGGGTCCTTGCGCAGCTCGGCCACCTTCGCTTCACCGCGGGCGGCAAGGCTGTCGAACAGGTTCTTGGCGAGCGAGAGGTAACCGTCGGCGGCACCCTTGGCCTGGGCGATGCCGTCGGAGAGCTCAACCGAGCGAAGATCCTTGGCTGAATCCTTGGCCGCAGCCACGCTGCCGTCGACCTTGGTGCGCAGCTCGGTGATCCGGGACAGCGCATCGTCGCCGACCTTGCTGAGCTTGATGTTGTTCAGCTGCTGAGCCTTGTTCAGGTTGGCCAGAACTTCGTTCGGCAGTTCTTCCAGACGCTTGGTGACCGTCTCGGCGATGAGGTCGGCGGCGCCGATGGCGGCATACGCAGGCTTCGGGGCGTCCTCGGCGATCAGCTTGTTGGCCGAGTTGGCGACGGCCGTCGCCTGCGAGAGGACGGTCTTGCCCTGCTCCAGGGCGGCGTCGAACTGGGCGGTGGCCCTACGTTGCAGATCAGTGGCGATGGTCATGATGAAACTCCTCTTCGATGATGAGTGCCGCGTGCTTGGTCGGCGGCGCTGAAGTGCTCAGCTCGCCGCGGCTGCGGAGGGCTCGGTGTCGCCCTGGGAAGGGACCTGCTCGGCCGCCTCCCGGTGGGCATCGTTCTCGCGGCGGAAGGACTCGTAGATCTCGACCAGCACGCTCTTCTGACGTTCGGTCAGTGCAGCATCGGCGAGGATCGCGGCGATCAGCTCGTCATGTCCCTGGCGATGCTCGAGAATTCCCGCGCGTACATAGAGCTGTTCCGCCGAGATCCGCAGTCCCTTGGCAATCTGCTGCAGGATCTCGGCACTCGGCTTGCGCAGACCTCGCTCGATCTGTGAGAGATAGGGGTTCGAGACACCCGCCAGCTTCGACAGTTGCCGCACCGACACCTCAGCCTGCTCGCGCTGTTCTCGGATGAAGTCGCCGATGGTGCCGACCTTGGAGGTCTGCGCCTTCGCCGCTTCCTTGATCTCTTCCACGTTCACTCCTCAAGACTGCGCCTTGGTGCTAGCTATTGCAAGCAGGCAGCTAGCACTGTGGTCAGCCTCACTACTGGTCAGTAACACGATGCAGGGCAGCAACCACCTCACCTCATGGCTGGGTTGCTGGTTTTCGCCGGTGTGGATAAGTGCTTGCTGACTGCCATCGTCTCGTCGGACGCCGCGGGCCGAACCCGAGCGCAGCGCGCGCACCGCGTAGCGTTCCGGCCGTGGACCGGACCGCTGCTGGGCAGCCCACCGAACGGCGTTCGCTGTCAGCTCCGGTGCGCTGGGGTGTGATCGGGCCGGGCCGGATCGCCACCTCACTCGTGCCGGACTTCGCCCACGTGCCGGACGCCGAACTGGTGGCCGTGGCCTCACGGTCAGCTTCCCGGGCTGAAGCCTTCGCGGCGGCACATGGCATTGACCGGCACTACGGTTCGTACGCCGAGCTACTCGCCGACCCGTCGATCGATGCCGTCTACATCGCCACACCACACCCCCAGCACCACGCCATCGGCATCGCTGCAGTCCGCGCCGGGAAGGCGATCCTGGTCGAGAAGGCGTTCACCGCAACCCTCGCCGGCGCCACCGAACTGGTGGCCGAAGCCCGCAGCGCCAAGGTGTTCGCGATGGAGGCCATGTGGACCCGCTTTCAACCCGCGATCATCCGGGCGCGGGAGTTGGTGGCCGCAGGCGCCATCGGCGAGGTGCGCTCGGTGCAGGCAGACCTCGGTGTCGCGCGCGAGTTCGACCCGTCCGACCGGATCTTCGCCCACGAGCTCGGGGGCGGTGCCCTGCTGGACCTGGGTGTCTACGTGGTGTCGTTCGCGC
>JBBQFE010000108.1:0-8362 GCA_038321605.1 Mycobacteriales bacterium
GTGCCGGTGGGCGTCGATGAAGGCGACGATCAGGTCAGTCTGCGGTCGAGCTCCGCAGCCGCGAAAAACGCCGACGCCGTCCGCAAGATCTCGTTCGCCCGCCTCAGCTCCCGGTTCTCCGCCTCCAGCCGCGCAATCCGCACCGCCTCGACCGACGTAGTGCCCGGCCGGACACCACCGTCGACCTCGGCTTGGCGCACCCACTTACGCAACGTCATCGGATGCATCCCCAGCTGCTCGGCCACCCGCTCAAGCGCCCCGACCTTGGTCGCCGGATCACGCCGTAACTCGACCGCCATCCGAGTCGCACGCTCACGCAGCTCGTCGCTGTACCTCTTCGCCATAACTCTCATCCTTCACAGGTTGAGAGCCTCCACCAGACCCGGGGCGGTTCAGACAGTTCATTTCGGCTAAGTGACTTGGAACGTGAAGGTGGTTTCGGCGGTGGCCGCGCTGTGGGTGTCGAGGCCGCGGAGGTGGAAGGTGTAGGTGCCGCCTTTGAGTTTGGCGGTGTAGCTGATGAGAGTGGTGGTGCTGGACCAGGTGAGGCCGTCGTAGCTGTATTGGTAGGTCATGCCGGGGTTGGCGATCCAGGTGAAGGTGACCGTTTTCGTGGAGCTTTTGGCGGGTGGGGTGGTGAGCAGTGCGGGGGCTGCGGCGGCGACGGTGAAGCTGGTGACGATGGGGGTGCTTCTGTTTCCGGCTTGGTCGGTGGCATAGACGCTGATGGTGTGACTGCCATCGGTGAGGTTTGCGTAGGTGATGGTGCCGCCTGCGCACGTTTGAGCGGTGTTGTTGTCCAGGGTGCACCAGGTTGTGGCGGTGGTGTCGTTGGTGGTGAAGGAGGCGGTGGCGCTGCGGCTGGCGGAGCTGGTGGGCGTGCTCGTGAACGAGACCGTGGGAGCGGTGTTGTCGATCGTGAAGCTGGCCTGGACTGCGGCACTCGTATTTCCTGCCGGGTCGACGGCGTAGATGGAGACGGTGTGGGGGCCCTCGACGAGCGAGCTGAGGTTTACTGGGCTCGTGCAGGCTGTGGCCGGGTTGCCGTCTGTAGCGCACCAAGTGGTCGCCGTAGGGTCATCGACGCTGTAGGTGAGGCTGGCGTTCGCGCTCGTCGAGTTGGGGGCGGGGGCGGGGGCGTGCGTGATAGTGACGGTAGGGGCGACGTTATCGATGGTGAAAGAGGTGCTGGCGGTGGTGCTTTGTTGATTGCCCAGGCTGGTCGCATACACATTGATGGTGTGGGGTCCGTCGCTCAGGCCGGTGTAGCTGATCGGGCTGGTGCACGCGGTGGGTGCGTTGCTGTCGAGGGAGCAGAACGCGGTGGCGGCAGGGTCATCGACGGTGAAGGCCACGCTGGCGGTGGGGCTGTTGCTCACGGAGGGCGGGACGCTGGTGAGGGTGACCGTGGGTGCGGTCGCGCTGACGGTGAAGCTGGTCTGGATCGTAGCGCCGATGTTAGCCGCGGCGTCGATGGCATAGACCGACACGGTGTGGGGGCCGTCTGGCAGGGCATCGTAGAGGACCGGGCTGCTGCACTGGGATGCAGCGCCGCCGTCGAGGGCGCACCAGGTGGTGGCGTTCGGGTCGTCCACGGAGAAGCTGAGGGACACCGAGTGAGAGGGCACGATCCCGGCTGGTATCGAGGTGAAGGTTACGACTGGCGCGGTGGTGTCCACGGTGAATGTGGTGTGGACGGTTGGCCCGACATTGCCGAGGGTGTCGACGGCGAAGACGGCGATATTGTGCGGGCCATCGACCAATCCTGGGTAGGTGACGGTGCCGGAGCAGGTCGCCGCGGTCGCCCCGTCCAGAGAGCACCACGCCGTGGCCCAGGGGTCGTCGACGGCGAAGTTCAGTGTGGCGTTGTTGGTCGTGATGGTGGTCGGGGGGGCGCTGGTCACGGTCACTGTCGGGCTGGTGGTGTCGACGGTGAACGCGGTTTGGATTGCGGGGCCGACGTTGCCCAGCGGGTCGATGGTGTAGACGCTGACTGCGTGCGGCCCATCCGCCAACCCGTGCAGGCTCAAGGGGCTGTGGCAGACCGACGCGGCGGCCCCGTCGAGGGAGCACCACGTCGCAGCGGGGGGTCGTTGGTGGCGAAGCCGAGCGCGACCGTGTGGGACGCGGTCAGCGCGGGTGGGGTGCTTGTCCATGTGGTGGTCGCGCTTTGGGTGTCGACGGTGAAGCCGGTACGGATGGTGCCGCCGGGCTGCCCTTGGTCGTTGAAGGGAGTGAGGGCGATGACATGGTGGCCGTCGCCCAGGCCGGAGTACGAGACCGACGTTCCAGAACAGATTGACTCGGGTCCGTCGTCGAGGGAGCACCGTATGGCCGCAGCGCTCACGCTGGGAGTGAATCCGACTGACGCGGTGGTAGACGCGATCATCGGGAACGGTACCCAGGCAAAGGCGACTCCGGCTGCTGCGGCTACGGACGCGATCGGTGCGGGTACCGGCGAGGCGGGAGGAGCGGTTGTCGGTGTCGAGGACGGAGCGGGCGATGGTGTTGATTGGGTCGACGCTGGACGCGGGCTGGTCGCGGGTGGATGCGAGATGACGGTAATGGGCTCAGGGATCGGCCCGGCAGGCTGCTTGCTGGGGGCGGTCGCAATTGAGTGGGTGGGGCTGGAGGTCGCCGGGACCGTCGCGCTATGCCGGGGTGCGGCTGCCAGGTGGACCAACGTGTGAGGTTGTGGTGGTGCGTGTCCGGCCGCGGTTGCGCTGACGCCGCTGATCACCGCGGCCGCTGACGCGGTCAGGACGCCGGTTTGGGTGGTAGCTAGTGCGCCCTTGTTGGCCGTGTCGGCGAGCGCCCGCAGCAGCGGGATGTTCATCAGCAGCGAACCCGGTCCCATCGCCCACAGCAGGCGCGGGAGGGAAATTTCTAGGAACGCCCGGACATAGGTGGGATCGAATTGGGTACCGGCGCACCGGGTCAACTCGGCCCGGGCCGCGACGGTGGCCATCGGCTTCTTGTAGGCGCGATGGGCGGTCATGACCTCGTAAGAGTCAGCGATCGAGACGATCCTTGCAGCCCTGCAGATGTCGTCGGCCGCGACGCCATCGGGGTAGCCGGTGCCGTCGAACTTCTCGTGGTGCTGGCGTACCGCGCCACCCCATTCGCCCAACCACTCGATCAACGGGCCGAGGAGCTGTTCGCCGGTGGCGGGATGCGCGGCGACCAGGTCCCACTCCACGTTGTTCAACTTCGCGGGTTTGTTCAGGATGTCCACAGCGACCTGCAACTTGCCGATGTCGTGTAACAGTGAGGACCAACGCAGTTTGTCCCGCGCCTCCCGCGGTAAGCGCAGTTGCTCGCCCAGTAGGTCGGTGAACAGCCGCACGCGCTCGCTGTGACCACGTGTGCGTCGATCATGGGCCGTCAATGCCGTGATCAGGGCCAGTGCCTGCCCCGCCGACGCCGACGCGTTGGGCGAGGAATCCTTCGGGCTGCGCTCGGCGAGCCGTTCCACCGACAACGCTCGACGAGCGATCTTGAACCGGCTCGGAGCCCGATCAGGGAACAACATGCTCAACTTCAACAGTGCCGCCAACGGCAACAAACGCCGAGTCACGCGCTCCACCGCGACGCAGGCGATCACGCTGATAGCCGCGACCAGGACAAGCCACCACTTGCTTCCCTCGATCTGGGAAGGAAGCAACCTCAAGCACGCCCAGGTGGCAAGGTAGCCGATGCCCAGAGGAACCCCCACGATCACAACCCGCAGCAGAGTGGCGATGACGGGCCGTGCCCGCCACCGATCCTGCTCCGCTCTTTCTGCCACGAAAAACACTTCGGCAGCAGACTCGACCACTTGAGCCGAACGCACCCGAGCCCATAAAGACGCCAAGCCTCTAAGGTCCGCGGCTGTCTCGCCGATAGAGCAACCGAGAGCCATAGCCGCGAGGGGGGCCGAGCCGTGGAACTAGCGTGGTCGCCGAGAATGCTCCGCGCATTCAGCCGAAGGGCCGGTTTCGATTCATTGGAGCTTATCGCCAGCGGACTGGGATGGGCGGCAAAAAATTCTGGCAGGCTACTCATTGTCGGAACTCCGACCTACGAGCCGTGGCATCTCGCGGCCCACTGGCAGGACTCAGCTCACTGGTCCATTTCTGGACCAATCTTGGTCCGACACAGCGCTCCGCCCAATGCGCCCGCGCACCTCGGCACCGGGCTCGACGCTCTTGCGTGGGTAGTCCGCACCGACGCCGTGCTCCTCATCGCGCCCGACGACCCCGGAGATGAGCTGCTCGAACGACTGTCTGGCGCTCGCCACCGGGGCACCACGGTCCTTGCCCTGGCACAGGCGAGCCATGGTGCAATACCGCGACAGCTCGACAGCATCGCCAACGACACGGCCGCCATTCATCCCGCCCAGTTCGATCTGGCCCAGCACTACCTGCCCGCCGGCGTGGGGTAACGAGGTGGGCGCGCAGCCATTCGGCTACCAAGGTATGACGATTGGGCAGTCTGCGCAGGCGCACCTCAACGACGACCATCGTGTGCTGAGCGGGGCCGAAGGACCCGGTGCCCTCGGTTGCCGCTAGCTCGCCACGATCGCCCTCGTCCAAGAGACGGACACCGATTGAGGTGCCGAACAGAGGAGCGCACGTGTTGCCGTTGGCGAGGGCACCGACGTTGCTAAACATCTGATTGATCCCGACGCCAGGTGCGTCAAGGATCGATGCCCGGCAATTGATCTTGTCGCGCTCAGTGGGCTTCGGAACCTGCATGCCCCGTTCCTCGTCCCAGGCGGTCCGCGATGCCGTCACTACGTCCATGTGCTCAACCGTTGGGGCACACTGGGCCCATGACCACGCCAACCGCCCCGGAGCAGGCCGAGAGGCCTAGACCCGGGGAGTGCTGGTGCTGCGGGAAGATCCAGCAGCCGGCCAAGATGGTGCACCTGAGCAATCACCCCGAGGTCGCCATCTGCATCCGGTGCGCGCACTCGGTCAGGAACTGCGCTTGGGAGATCGAGGACCAGTCCCGCACCGGCCTGCTCGTTCGCCAACGGGATCGGCTCCGGCACGCCCGCGAGTACGCCATGCGTAAGGGCTGGCATCAGCACCCCATCCTCGGTGGTGCCGTGCGTTGGCTCGGACGGCGACTGCCGTGAGCAGTCCACCCAGGCTGGAAGCGGTCATCACCTGCCCGCTGTGCGGCACCCAGGCCCGCGAGAACATGCCTGAGAACGCCTGCCAGCACTTCTACCGCTGCACCGGCTGCCGGGGGATGCTCCGGCCACTCGATGGCGACTGCTGCGTGTTCTGCTCCTACAGCGACACGCTCTGCCCGCCGGTGCAGGCGACATAGCGGGCGTGCTTGTCGGTTATGCCACCGGCAGTGGGCCTTCCGTGGTGACAGCTACAACTTCCTTGATCGGATCCGATGCGGCAGCCGCATGGAGCCGCGATCGCTGCGGCCACCGAAGGCGTCGTCGTGTTTCAGAGCGCTGCTTCGCTAGTCGTTGACGCCCATCACATTGGCCCACTGGCGGGTGTCAACGTACTGGTGAAAGCGCACGATCTGCCCCTCGCGCAGGTCCCACACGTGGACCACTTCGGCGTCCAGCGCCTTACCTGTTGCGCTGTGGCTTCGCGCCCGGTAGCGGCCTTCCATAATCACGGTGTCACCAGCGCCCAGGAATCGGGTCGGGACGACCTCGAACCCGTCGAACTCAGCGCCGATCCGCTGGAACACGCCTTCGACGATCTGCTGCGGTCCCACGAAGGCGTGCCCTGGCGACCACGGGTTTCCCTCGGCCTCGCGCCACTCGACGCCGGGGTCCATCGCCGCGAGCACCGTGGGGATGTCGCCCCGCCCGAAGGCCACGTACAACTCCTGCATCCGGGTCACCTGGTCGGTCACTGTTCCTGTCATGACAACCTCCTCGTTGAAGTGCGCGGCCCTTGTGGCCGGACCCATTAGCGGCCCCATGTAGGGAGTGGATATCAATGTCCCGTCAGCGAGGCGGCGAGCCAGAACTGGGCGCCACCGACTGCTGCGGAACGCACCAAGCATCTGGCATCCAAAGGGGCACCGGCGATGGCCGCGAACCTGGAACGCACGTCGAGTTGCTCTCACCCCTGCTTGGCCGCGAGCGCCTCGATGTTTTCATAGAGCTGGGCGACCCCATAGTTCTCGCGCGCCTTCATCGCAGCTGGGCCAACCTTGGCCCAGATCCCGGCGATCCACATCCAGTCCAGGACGAGGTCGGTGTCGAGCAGGCCGTGCTTCGTCAGCGTTGCTACCGTCTCTCCGAAGTTGAGCAGGACGCTGACAGATTCGTCGCGCGCTTTCGCCGAGTTCGGATCGAAATCGTCGCCGAAGACTTCTCTCATCGCGGCTTGCAGTCCCATGCTGGTGCCCAACTGAGCCAGCTGGACGATCAGCGTCGCATCACCCTTGTCAGCCATCGCTGCACTCCCGAGTAGGCGTCAAAGCAGGTCCAATGATCAACCTCAA
Organism: Mycobacteriales bacterium; assembly: GCA_038321605.1. Taxonomy (GTDB): domain Bacteria; phylum Actinomycetota; class Actinomycetes; order Mycobacteriales; family Jatrophihabitantaceae; genus Jatrophihabitans_A. The sequence goes on from JBBQFE010000108.1 coordinate 6,472, forward strand.
GCTGCCTAGTTGTCGAGAGTCAAACGGAAGCAGAGCTGCGCGGTGGGACGACCCCGACTACCGTCCCACCCCGAAGGTTTACGACAACAGGCCCGAGAGGACTGCCCACGATCCTCGGTCCAACACGCCGAAACCCCCGACCGCCGCCTTGAGCATGTTCCGCTCGGCGCGACCCGCCCCGCGTACGACGCCTTCGTGATGCTCGTAGGTGTTGACGGCCTGCAGGACTCCGTGCGCGGTGCCTGCCCAGGGGGCTACTCGCTGGTCGTATCGGTAGAGGCGGTCCAGGACTGTCCGCTTCGTCTGGGCGGTGATCAGGCTGCGCTCGGTAAGCCGCAACCCCGTCCTGGGGTCTACAGCGGTGACGTGGGCGTTGAGGAACTGGCTCCACTGTGTGTCGGTGACCTTGGTCGCGCAGAGTTGGGCGACCTCGGAGGCGAATTCATCGGCCAGTGTGTTGATCATCGCCAGCGCCTCACGGGCCTCGGTGATGCGCAGGTTGGAGTAGCGGGAGTGCTTCACCTTGTACTGCTGGCCCTTCTCCGCCAGCGCCAGCTCGCGGGTGTTGTCGCAGACGGTGTCGCTGACCGTGCGCTTGAAGGTGGTCGAGATCGACCCGTCGAAGCTGGTAGTGGCCAGCAGATTGGGTCTGAAAGTCACGCCTTCGGGGGTGGTGATGGATTCGGGCACAGACACTTCAACCCAAGCAATCGCCCGGTCACGCAGCAGACCAGCAGAGCTGATGGACAGGTCATCGTCCAGGATGTCGGCCACGGTGTTCAGAAGCCACTCCCGGTACTGGTGCATGGCATAGCCGGTGGTGAAGATGCCCATGACGGAGCCGTCTCGGCGGTCGGATCGGCAGATGGCCTGCTTGCCCTCAACGGTTGTCCAGCGGACGGGGGTCCCGTCCTCCGAGAAGTGGGTCATCGTCTGAAGGTCCGCCGGAGTCTGGACAGCGAGTGGACGGGACTCGGCCTGCCAATGGAAGAGCCGGCGTTCCACGTCGGCCACGGGGATGGAGCCGGGGTAGTGGTTGGACTCGTCACCCTGGTCTTGGGCGCGGTAGTGCCAGGCAGTGCCTCGGTGGTCGGTGTTGCCGTTCCGGGTGTTGAGGTGGAGCGAGGTCTCTCTGGACATGCTGATTCTCCGGACAGATGAAGAAAGCCCCCAGCAGAGATGCTGAGCGCGTGGTTGCGAACGGTTGGGCTGAGGGTGGTGCACGGGCACGGGCACGGGCACGGGCTGAGGGCGCCGGGAGTGGTGGTCAGGTGGGTTTGCGCATCATGTTCAGCACCCGCCGTTCCAGGTCCAGGTGTGCGTTGATGACCCTGATCTCGATCGCTGCCCGGTGCGCGAGGTGCCGGTGCTCATCGGCTGCTTCGGCGTTCAGCGCGGCCTGGGTGAAGTCGAGGCGTTCATGGATTTGCGGCAGGCTTCGAGGAACTCAGCGGCCATCTGCAGGTTGTCGGTGACAGCCCTGGCCAGGTGCTCGCGCCGGTCTGATTCTCGGTGGATGTGGTCGCGGAGCTGGGCCCGGACTCAGGGGTCGAAGCAATCGTGAACGTCATGCGGTGTTCCTCCTAAAGGGAAAGGCCCCCAGCACGATGCGGGGGGCCTGGAATGACACGTGGATGTGGCTGACCCGGCCAGGGAACAGGTCGGGTGGTTCCTGACCGAAACCCGGGCAGTCAGATCGGGGTGGGTTTCTAACGGAAACCCGCAGGGTGTGACCGGCTGTGGGCCGGGCCTGATGTAAACCCCGGACAGTCCGTGACCGCTGGGGTCGATCAGAACCAGTCGCGGCCCGGTTCGGATCGTGGGCCGGCGGGGGTAGTGCTGAGACCGGCGAGGGTGAACCCGGCGGTGAGCAGCATCAGCAGGAACTCCT
>JBBQFE010000109.1:0-8314 GCA_038321605.1 Mycobacteriales bacterium
ATGGTCGCCGACTCGAGGACGGACGGGGTTTGGTACCGCTTGCTCCTGCCACCCGCTAACCGTAACGCTCAACTGCAACCTGAGGTTGCAACGACACCTAACCGGCGGACCCCAGTCCCGCGCTTTCCAGATCCTGACGCAGGTGGCTGACCTCGTGCGCGGTGGCGTCGACCATCGGCAACCGGACCGGACCTGCCGAGCGGCCCTGCAGGGTGAGACCCGCCTTGACCAGGATCACGCCCTGGGTGCGGAAGATTCCGGTGTAGATCGGCAGGTACTGCTGATGCAGTCGCAATGCCGCGGCGTGGTCACCGCGCTCGAACGCCTCGATCAACAGCTTCGTGCCGATACCGCTGAAGTGGGTAGAGGTGCCGATCACGCCGACTCCCCCGATCGCCAGCAGCGGCAGCGTGAGGGCGTCGTCGCCGGCATAGTAGGCAAGGTCGGTGTTGGCGATCACGGTCGCCGACGCGGCCAGGTCTGCCTTGGCGTCCTTCACGCCCACGATGCGCTCGTGCTCGGCGAGCGCGATCAAGGTCCCGGTGTCCACCGCGGTGCCGGACCGTGAGGGGATGTCATAGATGAGGATCGGCAACTCCGCGGAGTCGGCCACCGCCCGGAAATGCGCCAGCAATCCGGACTGCGGTGGCCGGGAGTAGTACGGCGTCACCACCAGCAGGCCGTGGGCACCGGCCTTGGCAGCCTGATCGGCCAACCCGATGGTGTGGATCGTGTCGAACGTGCCGACGCCGGCGATCACCTTCGCCCGATCACCCACCGCATCGACCACAGCGGAGATCAGCTCGGACTTCTCGGCATCCGACGTGGTCGGCGACTCACCGGTGGTGCCGTTGACGACCAGGGCGTCGTTGCCCTGTACGTCTACCAAATAGCTCGCCAGCTCGGCTGCAGCAACGCAGTCCAGCTCTCCGGCAACGGTGAACGGTGTGACCATCGCAGTGACCAGCCGCCCGAAGGGTCGGGGGCGATGCAGATCAGACATGGCACCAACGCTACCGCTGGGCGTCCACGCCGGTCTCCGACTGTCAGGATGGGGTGGTGACGAACTTCGCGACCATGCAATCCGAGCGGCTGGCGCTGACGGCGATCTCGCTGGGTGACCTGGCCGAGTTCCATACGCTGCACAGCGACCCGGCGGTGTACGAACACGCACCCGAAGCACGTCACCCGGACCTGGCCTACTCCGAATCAGTGATCGGCACCTACGTCGATGACTGGTCCCGCTGGGGACTGGGGTACTGGACGGTCCGTACTCGACAGGACGGCGGAAGCTATCTCGGCTGTGCGGGCGTCCGACGCAACGAGGTCAACTGGAACATCTACTACCGGTTCGTGCCCGCCGGCTGGGGCCACGGCTACGCAGCGGAGGTCATCCGCGTCGCCGCGGCCTGCGCCGAGGCGGTGGAGCCCGGTGCACAGCTCCAGGCGGTCATGCGACCGTGGAACCCGGCCTCCCGGCGAGTGGCCGAGAAGCTCGGTCTGGTTTTCTGCGGCGAACAGCCCGACCACGACGGAGTGGCCGAACTGGTCTACCAGGGTGCCGCCGCCGATCTTGCTTGACGCCCGGGTGTTGGTGTCGTAGCCGTTGATGTCGTAGCCGTTGGTGTCACAGCCGTTGGTGTCACAGCCGTTGGTGTCATAGCCAGCCGACAACGAGGTCCGCACGCTCGCGGGTGCCGGCAATGAGCCGTGCGTTGGCCTCGTCCGAGCCGAGCGCGCGTTCACGAGCCTGCTGTGTCGACCTGCCGAAGCTGACGTGCCGATCCACCAGGGCTGCTACCCGGTCCGGTTGCGGCGGGTCCAGGTACCAGACCTCGTCGCAGAGCTCGGCGATCTCGGGCCACAACAGGAGGTAGTTGCCCTCGACGATCACCAGTCGGGCGCGGTCGCCGATCTGCTGAGCGGCCGCGATGGAATCTTCGATCGCTCGATCGAACACCGGCGCGTAGACGACCTCGGAGCTGTGCCGGACGCGGGCGAGCACCGCGGCGAACCCGGCGCGGTCGAACGTCTCCGGGGCACCCTTCACGTCGATCAGGCCCTGGCGCCGCAGCTCGGCGTCGGCGAGGTGAAATCCATCCATCCCCAACACCGTCACCAGGCCGGTCGACAGGTGGTCCGATCCGGCAGAGTCGGCCAGGTGCTGTTGCAGCCTTTCGGCCAAACTGGACTTTCCGGCGGCCGGCGGCCCGGTGAGGCCGAGCACCCGTCGCGGCCCCCCGCGTTCGAGCAGCCCGGAAGCGCGTTCTGCCAGCTCGGCGAAGGTGGTCAGCTCAGCCTTCAGAAACCATCGGCGATGACGCGACCTCGGTGCCATCGGGCAACGTGCTGATCTCGAAGTCGGCGAACACGTTCGCCGCGACCCGCTTCAGTTCACGCAGACAGGCGATGGCCAGATTCCGAATCTCGACGTCGGCGTGCTCGGATGCGCGCATCGCCACGAAATGCCGCCAGGCTCGGTAGTTACCAGTCACCACGATCCGGGTCTCGGTCGCGTTGGGCAGGACTGCCCGGGCGGCCTGGCGTGCCTGCTTGCGGCGCAGCGTGGCGTGTTCAACGTCGGCGAACTTCTTTTCCAGGCCCTCGAGCAGGTCGGTGTAGGCGGCGATGGCAGCCTCGGACGCTTCGACGAACCGGGCGTGCAGTTCTGGGTCGTTGGCAATCACATCGGGCTCGACCATGGCCGCGTCGCGCTCGGGGACGTAACGCTGCGAAAGCTGGGAGTAGCTGAAGTGCCGGTGCCGGATCAGCTCGTGGGTCAGCGAGCGGGAGATTCCTGAGAGGTAGAACGTCACCGAGCCGTGCTCCAGCACCGACAGGTGCCCCACCTCGAGAATGTGGTGAAGGTAGCCGGCGTTGCTGGCCGTTTCTGGGTTCGGCTTCTTCCAAGACTGGTAGCAGGCTCGACCGGCGAATTCGGCGAGGGCTTGGCCGCCGTCCGCGTCGGTCTCCCAGGGGACCCCGTCCGGCGTCTGGAACTGCGTCCACGCGATGACCTGGACCTTGGGCTGGACGATGTCAGGCACTATCTCTCCGCTCATGTTCTGAAACTCTCAGACCCAAAGGTTAGGCCACGGGTACCCGCCCACGGGCTCCGACATCCCGACGATCGTTGTCTCCGGGCTGCTCGACACCGCTTTGGCGTCTATTTGATGTTGCGTAGACAGCATCACGATGTCATGATGACGTCATGAACCTCACTCTGCTCGCGTCGACAGTTCAGCAACAGGTGGCCAACGCTGCAGCTCTGGGCGACGAGAGAACCCAGCAGATCGCCGCGACGCTGGCCACGGCCGCGGACGCGGCGGTCCGACTGGCGCTCATCGAGGCGGCCTCCGCGGTCTGCGAGGACGTCAATGTGGCCCTCGCCGAGGCCGCCCACGGCGGTCCCTGCCCGAGTGTGTCCGTGCAGGTGGAGGGGAGTTCGCTCCAGGTCGCAGTTCGGGGACCGGCCGCGGACATCACCGAGGAGCCCCGAGCCGATGACAGCGATGCCAGCGCCAGGATCTCGCTGCGGCTGTCCGAGTCGCTGAAGGCCGACATCGAGCGGGCGGCAGGCCAGGCCGACCTCTCCGTGAATAGCTGGCTGGTCCGAGCCGCATCGGCCGGGATCGCCGCGGCGAACCGTGGCAGTCGAGCGGGCTGGGCCGCCGGAGATTGGCAGGGAGCCGGCTGGCCGGGTGGTGGCTCCCCCAGTTCCAGTCGGGTCACCGGCTGGATCACCGGCTGAACTGGATCACCGGCTGCATCAGACGTCAACGCCTACACCACCCAGGAGTCAGCATGGCAAGCAAGAAGTTCGACGTAACAGAGCACCTGAACCTGCAGTGCCGCTTCGGAAACGGCTCACTCACCGTGCGGGCCATCGAGGGTCTGCGCACCGCTGAGGTGACGCTGGAAGCTCGCGAACCCCAGTCCACCATCGTCGAGGACATGACGGTCGCACTGCGCGGGGACACCCTGGTGGTCGTCGGCCCCCGCCCCTCCGGTGGCGTACTGGATCTACCGTTCTTCGGCCGGAAGCACGGTGATCAGGACGCGGTCGACATCACCGTGACCGTGCCGGCCGGCACCGCTGTCAAGGTCGCTCGGTTCGCCGCCGACGTCACTCTGGAAGGACGCCTCGGCGGGACCGATCTGGCCGGCGGCTCCGGTTCGACGAGCGTCGCCGAGGTGGCCGGGAACCTGCGGATCCGAACCGGATCCGGACCGGTACGGATCGGGAGCGTGACTGGTCCGGTGGAGCTCAAATCCGGCGCCTCGGAGATTCACCTCGCAGACCCGGCCGGCGCCGTCGACGTGGCGCTGGGCAGCGGCAGCCTCACCATCTCCACCGCCCGTGGACCGGTCCGGCTGCGGGCCGGCTCATGCACCGTGTCCATCGGTGAAGCCCAGAGCGACCTCGACCTGACGGCAGGCTTCGGCGCGGTGGACATCGGCCTGGCCGAGGGGCAGCAGGCCAAGCTCGACGTTGTCACCGGCCACGGCAGATTGCACACCGAGATGCCGGTTTCGCAGCAGGCACCTGCCTCAGGCCGTCCGCTGACTGTTCGGGCCAAGACCGGAAGCGGCGACATCACGATCCGACGCGCCGTCCGGGCCTAGGCGGACCGCGGTTCCGAGATCTGTCACTGCCCCAACTGGGCCGCGACCGGGCCACTGAGATCACCCTTCGGGGCGACCCGCACCCGGTCGAGGCCGAGCCACGCCGCGAACTCCGTCAATTCTGCCGCCAACGCCTGAGCCACCTCGGAGATGTCGACACCGGGTTCAGCCCAGGCGGACTGGACCAGCAGCGTCCCAGCCCCTCGATCGGCCTTCAGGTCCACCCGCCCGACCAGAGTGTCCCCCAGCAGGAACGGCAGTACGTAGTAACCGTGCACGCGGCGGGCAGCCGGAGTGTAGATCTCGATCCGGTAGTGGAAGTCGAAGAGGCGCAGTGCCCTGGGCCGGAACCAGATCAGCGGATCGAACGGGCTCAGCAGTGCCCGTGCGGTGATGCTTCGCGGGCGGCGGGCTGTCGGCCAGAAGTAGGCAGGCGCCTGCCACCCCTGCACCTCGACCGGGACCAACTCCCCGGCCTCCACCAGCTCGGCCACCCGTAGCTTGGAATCCGCGCGCGGCAGCCTGAAGTAGTCCCCGAGGTCGGGTTCGGTGGCAATTCCGTAGGCCTTCGCCGCGATCCTGATCAGTTCTCGCTGGGCATCCGCTCGTGGCAGGGTGGTTGCCTGATGGATGTCCGGAGGCAGGATCCGTTCCAGCAGGTCGTAATGCCGTTCGAAGTTCACTCGACGCGAAGCTCCGATCTGGCCCGCCCAGAACAGGTATTCCAGGGCGACCTTGCCCTCGTGCCAGTTCCACATCTCGCCCGGCTTCCGGACTGCGGGCTGCAAGCCGGTCTGGCCGCTGCGTACCGGACCGGACTCGTCGACCAGCCGCAGCACGTCGGCGACCAGGTCGGGCTGCTCGCGGGCGATTCGCTGCATACCTCCCCACGCGTCCTCCGACGCTCCGGCCATCCGCCAGCGCAGCAGCGGGTGGGTCTCGAGCGGCACCAGGGATGCCTCGTGTGCCCAATACTCGACGTACCGACGGTCGATGGGCCCCGCGGTATGCGCGGTCAGCCGGTCGAGCACCGCGCGGGGGTAGCCACCGATCCGCGAGTAGACCGGCAGGTAATGCGAGCGCGACACGACGTTGACCGAATCGAGCTGCAGGATCCCCATCGTGTCGACGACGCGACGTACCTGGCGCGCGGTCACCTCACCGACCGGCCGCGGTCCGCCGAACCCCTGAGCCGCCAGCGCGATCCGGCGTGCTGCCGAAGCTGAGAACTTCGTCGACGCCACCAGGCCATTCGACCACGTGCTTCTGACAAGATCGACCGGTGAGGCCACCGACCGCATCAGATCGTCGCTCGGTCCCGGCATGACAGAGCTTCTCAAGCACCTCGGAAGTCACGTCGGCGGCTGGCTGTACGTGATCGCGGCGGCATTGGCCTTCGCGGAGGCTGCGATCCTGATCGGGATGGTGCTGCCGGGCGAGACCGCCTTGCTGGTGGCCGGGTACTTCTGTCATGAGAAGGTGCTGGATCTGCGGATCATGATCCCGCTGGCCATCGTCGCGGCCATCGCAGGTGATTCGGTCGGTTTCGAGTTCGGCAAGAAGTTCGGCCCGGGCCTGCGGCGCTCCCGGCTGGGCGCCTGGGTCGGCGAGCCACGGTGGCAGACCGTCGACGGCTTTCTGCACCGGCACGGCGGTAAGGCCGTGTTCTTCGGGCGTCTCACCGCCCTGTTGCGAGCGCTCATGCCCTCGATGGCCGGCATGAGTGGCATGCGTTACCGAACGTTCCTGATCTGGAACGCGCTCGGAGGCACCTTGTGGGGCGGCGGCTGCGTCCTGCTGGGATGGGCCTTCGCCTCGGCCCTGCACCGGGTGGAGCAGTACCTCACCTGGGCGCCGTTGATCGTGCTGCTGGCCGTCGTGCTCGGCGCGGTCGGCCTGCACCTGCGCAAGCGGCGTGGTGCGTCACTGGCCGAGTGACTCCCGGGCATGTCCGGCGCCGGCTAGTGCCTCAGTAGGCTTGACCACGTGGCAGATGTGAGCGTGCGACCGGCGGCGGCCGACGATGCCGGCGAGCTGGGTCGGATACAGGTCGAGACCTGGCGGACGAGTTACGCCAACGTGCTTCCGGAACCCGTCCTGGCCGGACTGGATGTTGAGGCGGTAGCAGCCGCCTGGACCGCCGCCATCGCGCGACCCCCCAGCCTCAACCACCATGTGATGGTTGCGATGGAAGGCACCTGGCGGGTGGGTTTCACCGCAGTCGGACCAGATGCCGACCCGAGGCCCGGTGACCCCGATCCGAACAGCACGGCCGCGATCAGCCTGCTGCTGGTGGAGCCGAGGTGGGGTCGCCGCGGGCACGGGTCACGGCTACTCGCAGCGGCGGCCGATCTGACCGCAGCGGCTGGCGTCGAGCGTCTCGTTGCCTGGGTGCCGGCCGCCGACACGGCCTCGCTGCAGTTCTATCGTTCGGCTGGTTGGGAGGCCGACGGAGTGCAGCGCAGCCTGGATACCGGCATGGGTCTGGTCAACGAACTTCGCCTGCATGCGGCCCTGACCAGCTGAATCGCCCCGAGCCAGGAACGAGCCAATGCCTTTCACCGGAATTCCCTTCACCGCCCTGGACTTCTACGAGGATCTCGAGGCGGACAACTCCAAAGCCTTCTGGACAGCTCATAAACACCTCTACGACGAGCACGTGAAAGGCCCGCTGGAGGCGCTGGCAGCCGAACTCGCACCCGAATTCGGTGCCGCCAAACTGTTCAGGCCGTACCGGGACGTGCGATTTGCCAAAGACAAGACCCCCTATAAGACCCATCAGGGCCTCTACTTCGCCGATTCACGCCGGTACCTGCACATCGGTGCGTCCGGGCTCTTCCTCGGCGGAGGCATGTTCGCGATGCAGCCTGACCAACTGCAGCGCTACCGTCGCGCAGTTGCCGAGGATGTGGTCGGCCCCGGTCTGATCGTCGCGTTGAAAGCTGCCGAGCGGCAGAAGTTGACGGCCGGTGGCGACCAGCTCACCCGGGTGCCGGCCGGCTTCGACAAGGAACACCCGCGAGCCGCCGAGCTGCGTCGCAAGGCGGTGACGGTCAGCCGCGAGGTCGGCTCCCCGGCCTGGCTCGAAACACCTCGGGCCAAGACGGAGATCGTCAAGAGCTGGCGCGCGATGCAGCCCCTCATCGACTGGCTGGACAAGAATGTCGGACCGAGCGATGAGCCGGCCCGGCGGCGCTAGGCACGTCCGTGACAGCTTTCTCCGCCCGGACGTCCCCGGCGTGGCACCCGGGCGGTCCTCGGAGCGTCAGGCCGCCTTGTCGATCGCGGTGCGCAGGGCGGCCCGAGCCCGTTTACGGTCCCCTGCCAGGTCATAGGCCTGTGCGAGGCGAAACCAGCCGGACCAGTCGTCCGGGCTGTTCAGCACCAGTTGGCGCTGCTGCTCGAACCAGGCGTCGGCCGCCGTCCGATCCACCCGCCCTGAGGTGCGCCGTGGCAGCTCCGGCAGCTCCGTGGTCCGGCCGGCGGCCTGCAGACGTTCGGCGAGTCGCTGGCTGGCCGCTCCGAACCTGAGCTCGGCCACCACGACCCACACGCCGATCAGCGGCAGGACCAGCACCGCGACACCGAGCAGCTTCAGCACGACGCGGTCCTGGCCGAGCAGGTAGAAGCCCCGGACGCCGATCAAGCCCAGGTAGACGGCCAGTGCGAACACCAGGACGAGGACCAC
>JBBQFE010000110.1:0-8268 GCA_038321605.1 Mycobacteriales bacterium
GGCCAGCAGCGGGTTGATGACCGGGCCGGTCAAGGCAGCCGACGGCGCCGCCGTGCCCGGAGCACCCGCTGCGGGCCCTGCCGGTGCAGGGGAGTCTGCGGGCTCGACCAATGCTGGGGGCTCGGCGGCGAAGCCGGCGGCGATCACCACGCCGCTGCAGCAGAAGGACCTCGTCCGTACCGCCACGCTGGACGTGCAGGTGCCCGACATCGACCGGGCGGCGTCGGCCGTGCTGGACCGCGCCGCCAGGGCAGCCGCCGAGGTGGCTGCCGATGACCGCACCAGCACCGACAGCCAACGCACCGCCACGCTGGTGTTCCGGGTGCCGCCGGACAAACTCGACGCCGTGATCACCGACGTGGTTGCGATCGGAAAAGAACTGGACCGGACGATCCAGGGTGACGACGTCACTGCCGCGCACGCCGATGTCAAGGCACGGGTCGCAGCGCTGACGATCAGCGTGGCCAGGCTGCGCGACTTTCTCAGCCACTCCGGAACCATCAATGACCTGGTATCGCTGGAGAATCAGCTCAGCCAGCGGGAGTCCGAACTCGCCTCGACGGTGGCGCAGCAGCGGGCGCTGGAATCACAGATCGCATTGTCGACGCTGACCGTTCACCTCACCGCGAAGCCGACCGTCACCCTCGCAGCCGGGCACCACGGCCCGTCCGGTTTCGGCACCGCCCTCGGTGGCGGTGTTCATGGGCTGCTGGTGGCGCTGCGCTGGGTGGCTGCGGTGCTGGGCTACGCGCTGCCGTTCGTCCTGGTCACGGCAGCGGGTGCGGTTCCGCTGCTGGTCTGGCGGCGGCGACGGTCCCACGGCGCAGTCGCGCCGCTCGATGCGGAGCCAAGTCCGGTCAGTTGAGCCCGTGCCGGTGAGCTGGCCTCCTCTGGTCAGCTGAGTGCGCGTAGCTGCAGCTGTGCGGCCAGTCGCTGGTCGGGCTCGGCCAGCTCGAGGCCGGTCAGGTCGACGGCTTTGCGCAGGCGGTAGCGGACGGTCGTGGGATGAATGCCCAACGCCTGAGCGGTGACCGAAATCTGCGAGCCGTGATCGAGAAAGTGCAGCAGAGTACTGGCGAAATCGGGTTCGGTGTCCACCAGCTGGGTGAGCCGGTGATCTGCCAGATCGGGTCGCCCGGCGAACGCCTCGACCGCTGCCCGCGCTGCCAGTCCGGCCCTAGCCCCGTCGAAGCTCAGCAGCGTCCCTGCTGCCGTCGGCCCGCTGCCGCTTTCTCTCAGCACCAGGTCGGCGCCGGCGCGTGAGCCGCCCGCGGACGAGAGCGCCGAGGCCACCGGTCCGATCGCGCACCGCACCGAGACGTCGAGGTGGGTGTGGGCCGCCGCGAGGGCTGCCTGCAGCGTGGGTATCACCAGGCGCGCCGAGTCCACCGCGGGAAGCAACAGGTAGCAGCGGTTGTCGAGGATTGCCGTCATCGCGTCGCGGCGAAGGGCGGCACCGTGGACGGACACGATGGCGAGCAGTTCATCCAGCGCCAGCCTGGCGGCGGTCCGGTCCAGGGCCGGTTCGCCGAGATCGAAGGCAGTCACGACACAGGGCTGGCGGGTCAGCCGGGCGGGTAGCGCCGCGAGGGCAGTTGCATCTGCGGCCAGCACGAGTTCCAGCGACCGGCTGTCCGCACCGGCCGTCATGCCGTACCGATTCGGCCCGGGCTGCGCCTGCGGGCTGCGGCTGTCGACGAGTTGGGCAGCCGTCACCCGTGCTGCCCCGAGCAGCGCCTGGGTTGCGTGCGGCGGAAACGTCGCGCTGCCCTGTTGCACCCAGATGGTGCCCAGCTGTCGCCGGCCGGCGAAGATGCCGACGGCGAGCCGTCGCCTGATCCCGGTCTCGGGGTGCTCGGCGATCTCCACGACCTCTTCGCTGGCAGCCAGGCGGTCATAGATTCCCCATTGCCGTAGGAGGGAAAGGTACTCAGGCGGCCCACTGCGACCCAGGATCGACAGCCGCCGCAGGTCGTCCACCTCGTCGCTGGACCGCGAATAGGCCAGCACCCGGGCCGAGGTGTCCTCGATGGTGACCAGCCCCCCGGTGAGGGTGGCAATGGTCTGGGCGAGGTCCGCGAGGTCGGGCCTGTCTCCGGCGGCGCGCCCGCCGTGGAAGCCGGATCGGTGGCCGTTCGGCGAACCGCCGTAGTCGCTCGTGTCCAGGTGCTCGGCGAGCTGCCGATACGCGTGTGCCCAGCTCGTCCGGGCCGCCAGCCAGTAGAGGTGCACGTCGCAGTCGCCCACCGAGGTGGCCAGCGCCGCCTCGACCGCTCGATCTGCGGCGGCGCTCTTCGGCCGCAACACCAGGCCGACCGCGGCGGGAGCCGTGCCGGCCACGACCGAGCGCGCCCCCTGTACCGCCCGGACTGCCTGCTCGCCGCTGAGTCCGATCCCGAGGACCAGGTCCCCGGCGGCAATCACCTCCGCAGGGTCATCACCGGGCCCGAGCATGCAGAGGCCCGAAAACTCCGGCGGCCGGTTCAGGTCGAGGACTCCGACTCTTGAATGATCGGAGTAATTCATGGTGCCAATCTTATCCGATCAGAGCAGCAATGACCGAGGTTGGCCGAATATCGTGGTGGTACCGCAACCCGAGGAGATCGCAGTGGACGCCGTGAGCCAGATTCCCGCACCGCGCAACGAAACGGTCCTCGACTACGCGCCCGGCTCCGCCGAGCGGGCGGCCGTCCAGGCCAAGCTCGAGGAACTGAGCAGTGTCCGTCACGATCTGACCTGCACCATCGGTGGCAGGCAGCGGATGGGCGGCGATCCGGTTCGGCACCCGGTGGTCCAGCCGCACCGGCATTCCCACGTGCTGGGCGAGTACTGCAATGCCACCGGCCAGGATGCGCAGGACGCGATCGACGCCGCGCTGGCGGCAGCGCCTGCGTGGCGGGCGATGGACTACGCCGACCGGGCCGCGATCTTCCTGCGGGCCGCCGACCTGCTCGCCGGGCCCTGGCGAGCCACGCTGAACGCCGCGACCATGCTCGGCCAGTCCAAGACCGCGATTCAGGCCGAGATCGACGCAGCCTGCGAACTGATCGACTTCTGGCGTTTCAACGCCTCGTTCGGGGCGGTGGTGCAGACCGAGCAGCCGATGTCCTCGCCGGGTGTCTGGAACCGGCTGGATCATCGTCCGCTGGAGGGTTTCGTCTACGCCATCACCCCGTTCAACTTCACGGCGATCGCCGGCAACCTGCCGACCGCGCCGGCACTGATGGGCAACGTGGTGATCTGGAAGCCGTCGGAGACCCAACTGCTGGCGGCGCATCTGACCATGCGTCTGCTCGAGGCGGCGGGCCTGCCCGCCGGGGTGATCAATCTGCTCACCGGTGACGGCCGCGCGGTGTCGGAGGTGGTGCTGACGCATCGCGATCTGGCAGGTATCCACTTCACTGGCTCGACCGCGACGTTCCAGTACCTGTGGCGGACGGTCGGTGCCAACATCGCCGGTTACCGTACCTACCCGCGTCTCGTCGGCGAGACCGGCGGTAAGGACTTCGTACTGGCACACCCGTCGGCCGATGTTGACATCCTGCGGACCGCGCTCGTCCGCGGATCGTTCGAATTCCAGGGGCAGAAGTGCTCGGCGGCCTCGCGTGCCTACGTGCCGGCCTCGCTCTGGCCGCTGCTCGCCGATGATCTCGCGGCGGCGACCGAGGCGCTGACCATGGGGGACGTGACCGACTTCAGCAACTTCATGGGAGCGGTGATCGACCGCCGCGCGTACGACCGGCTTGCGGCAGTGTTGAACGATGCCCGTAACGACCCCGGTCTGCAGGTGCTCGCGGGCGGAACGGCCGATGACAGCGAAGGATTCTTCATCCGACCGACCATCCTGGTCTCGAGCGATCCGAACCACAAGATCTTCTCCGAGGAGTACTTCGGCCCGATCCTGGCGGTGTACGTGTACGAGGATCGCGCCGATCACGACAGCGCCGGCCCTGGAAGCACAGCGGACACCGCGTTCGAGGCAATTCTCGATGTGGTGGATCAGGCCTCGCCGTACGGTCTGACGGGCTCGATCATCGCTGATGACCGCAGCGCGGTGGTACGGGCGGCTGAGCGGCTGCGTTTCACTGCGGGCAACTTCTACATCAACGACAAGCCGACCGGCGCGGTCGTCGGGCAGCAGCCCTTCGGCGGCGCGCGATCCTCCGGCACCAATGACAAGGCGGGGTCGATCCTGAACCTGCAGCGCTGGGTGTCGCCGCGGTCCATCAAGGAGACCTTCGTCGCCCCCACCTCGATCGACTACCCGCACCAGGCCACCGACCGGGCCGCCGATCAGACCCCCGCAGGAGCCTGAGACATGCCGCTGCTACGCGAACCCCTGTTGGCCGCCGCCCGCTCGCCTCGGCTTCGTCGCGTCGCCGAACGATCCCGGCTGACCCGCCCCGTCGTGGACCGGTTCGTTGCCGGTAGCAGCGAGCCGGATGCGCTGCGGACGACCCGGGAGCTGCTCGACGCCGGGTTGCAGGTCACCCTGGACTTTCTCGGCGAGGACACCACCTCACGCACTCAGGCCCAGGCGACGGTGGCCGCGTACACGTCGGTGCTCGCAGAGCTGGCCGCCACCGGGTCCGCGGCTCGAGCCGAGGTGTCGGTGAAGTTGTCTGCCATCGGGCAGTCCCTGCCTGGTGACGGCGAGCAGATCGCTCTCGAGGGCGCCCGGCAGATCTGTTCCGCGGCCGTGCAGGCCGGCACCACGGTCACGATCGACATGGAAGACCACACCACCACCGATTCGACCCTGGGTATCGTCCGCGCACTTCGCCAGGACTTTCCCTGGGTGGGCGCGGTGTTGCAGGCCTACCTCAAGCGCACCGAAGCCGACTGCCGCGAGTTGGCCACCGCAGGGTCACGGATTCGACTCTGCAAGGGTGCCTACGCCGAGCCCGAGTCGGTCGCCTTCACCGGTGCCGCCGTTGACGAGTCCTACATCCGGTGCCTGGACGTGTTGCTGGGCGGTGACGGTTATCCGATGATCGCAACTCACGATCCGGCGATGTTGGAGGCCGCGCACCGCCTGGTCATCGAGCATGGCCGGTCGTCCCAGTCGTTCGAATTCCAGATGCTGCTCGGGATTCGGCCGGAGGAGCAGCGCGCCATCGTGGCGGAGGGCCACCAGATGCGGATCTACGTTCCCTACGGCGATGAGTGGTACGGCTATTTCATGCGCCGCCTGGCCGAGCGTCCGGCGAACCTGACCTTCTTCCTGCGGTCGCTGGCCTCGAAGAAGTAGCCTGCCGGCCGGCCTGCCCGGTCCGTCCACGATATGGTCACGAATACATTTTCCGGTGGCGGTGAAAGGCTGATCGGTGGCTGACGAATTCACGTCCGACGATCCGGGCTACGGTGGGCCGCCGGACCCCGGGCAACCTCAGTACGGACAGCCTCAGTACGGGCAGCCTCAGTACGGACAACCCGGGTATGGGCAACCTCAATACGGGCAACCAGGGTATGGGCAAACTCCGTACGGGCAACCAGGGTATGGACCAACTCCGTATGGGCAACCCCCCTACGGGCAACCTCAGTACGGGCAACCTGCCTACGCCCCGGCCTACTCTCCCTACCCGGTAGCGCCACCGAGCAACGGCTTTGCTGTTGCTTCCCTGATTGTGTCGCTGTGCGGCCTGATCACCTGCGGCCTCACCGGTTTCATCGGCGTGGGTCTGGGGATCGCCGGTTACCGGCAGTCCACCCGCACCGGAGTGGGTCGGGGGCTGTCCATTGCAGGCATTGCGGTCGGCGCGGCTTTCTCGTTGCTGTTCATCGGCGCGATCATCGTCTTCCTCGCCGTCGGATCCACCACCCCCAACTAGAGCGATGCCGAGCTGCCCCCGGCCAGGGCTGCGCAGGTCAGGGTTCAGCGCAGGTCAGGGCAGCGCAGGTCAGGGTGCAGCGCAGGTCAGGGCGGCGGATCAGTCGTAGATGCCCTCGAGGAACCAGCGCTGTCCCTCCACCACGAAGCACACCAGGTAGGCGCGTCCTGCCTCATCCACGAGTTGCAGGCGGGCAACCTGCTGGTGCGATTCGCGGTCCCACCAGCGCTCATCCACCGGCCACGGCCCGGCCCAGGCGGTGATCGTGCCGGTGCTCGGAGTGCCGGTGTCCAGGGCCAGTCTGGCGGGCGGTGTCGAGATGCTGCCTCGTTCGGTCACGATCACGGTGCCGCCGGCTTCATCGAGCACGCTGATCGGTCGGGGCGGGTCGATGATCACCGACGGCACCGGTGATGGCAGCCGACCTGGCCACGGTTGGGTGGCGATGGAACCGTCCGGACGATCATCACCCCACGGAATCAGCCTGGTCCGCTGCGCTGGGCTGCGCCCGCCGGCGACCACCGGAGTGCGCACCGAACCATGGCCGAGCAGCGTCTGCACCCGGGCCAACGCGCGATGAGCCCGTTCGTCCACCGCACCGTCACCGCCCCAGAGCGCGCGCTGGTGGACTCCCGTGGGCACCGTGTCGATGGGAGTGAGCCGCAGCAGGTCGACCGGACCGGAAGGCGCATTCGGCTCACCCGGCCCGCGGCTCAACCAGCCTTCGAGTTGCCAGCGGACCCGATCGGTGACATCGACCGCGGTCAGCACTCCGGCGTGCCGCCAGCGTCGAACCGTCTCTTCGCCCCGGTCGCTCTGGGCGATCAGCTCGAAACAGGTGCAGGCCAGCCCATGGCCGGCGAGGGCGGAGATGAAACGTTCGGCCGTGCCACGAACGCTGAAGGCGATGGCATCGACCCGATCCAGCGGCGGTTCGAAGGCGATCTCCACTTCGAATTCCACTGGTGGTCGACGCCCTGCGATCGGCCTGGCATCGGCTGCGCCGGACTGTCGATGGGCCCAGGTGCCGACGGGGCCGAATCTGGCCTGCACATCGGCCGCCGGCAGCGCGGCGAAGGCCCCCAGGGTGCGAATGCCCAGCCGGGTCAGCAGATCGACGAGATCAGGTTCGTCGAGAGTGCTGATCGGTAGCTCTGCGAGGAACCCTGCCGAACTCCCCGCAGGGATGATGGTGCCGCGGCGAGCGGCCTGTTCGGCGGCGAAGGCACCGTCTGCCACCCCGATCAGGACGTCAGCGGTGTGCACGGCTATCGCCCGTGACAGGGCGTGCAGGACGGCGGTCTCACCCCCGAAATAGCGAGTCGGCCCCTTGATCCCTATCGCCGCCAAACCCGGCCGGCCGACCTCGACGCCGGGTGCGATGGTCTCGATGGCGCCCAGGATCGGTTCGAAGGCGCGGGCTTCGGCAGCCTCGTTGCGACCCAGCACGATCAGATTCGGGCACCGACCCTGTGCCTCGCGCCGCCGCAGTCCGCGCACGATTCCTTGCTGGCGGGCGGCCTGTGAGCAGGCCACCACCCGGTTGGCGGTCACCACCGCGACCGGTTCATCGCCGGTCAGCCCGTTCTCTGCCCGGGCAGCTGTGACCGGCCAGTCCGGGCACCAGACCGCTGCCATCCGTGGCGCGGCAGCCGAGCCGTCCACTTTCTCAGCCCGCTTCGGAGAGTCGTCGGTCCGCTGTCAGCACCGGTTCGAGGTGCTGCTGCACTGCGGCGCTCGCAGGCAGCCACAGCTCAGTCGACCGCGGGCGCGCGGACCGTCCCTTGCCGGTGGCCGAGACCATCAGCCTGCGGGCGGTCAGCCGGCCGTGGCCCTCGCCGATCCCGGTCCAGCCGCCGTGCGCCGCCGACAGCTGGGTCTCGATCGACGGCCAGGTCGTGGCCTGCTGCCCGAACAGCACCAGCACGGCGTCCTTGTTGCGAGCCCGGGCGGTGAGCCGGCGGGCATCCCCGTCGTTGATGCCGGTGCTCGTGTCGGCATGGACCCGGGTGATCCCTGGACGGGCCACCACGATGTCGACCGCGTCGAGCAGAGCGCCGACGGCAGCGGTCCACGAGGCGGAGGTCCAGCCGGTCTCGGGTGGGCTGATGATGGCAAGTCGCTCGAGGTCGATACCTGCTTCGGCAGCCGCTTCGGCGCTGATCGCCGGCATGCCCACCAGGGCCGACCAGGCACCAGCTCGTGAGGGGCCGCCGAGCACCGCCAGCAGCAGTGACACCGAGCCGGTGACGGCAATGGTGCTGCCGCGGCGCAGGCCTTCGGGTAACACCGGTTCCAGCCCCGGCAGCACGGGCAGTGCAGGCAGGGCCGCCCGGGCGAGTCCGGTGACCGGGCCGGCCGGAGTGGCTCGTAACTCGGCTCGCAGCGAGGGATGCCGATGCTGCGCAGCAGCGAGTTGCCCGATCCGGTTGGTGGG
>JBBQFE010000111.1:0-8254 GCA_038321605.1 Mycobacteriales bacterium
GGCACCGCAGCCAGTGCGATGCCGTCCACCGCCGCGGTCGGCAAATCCTTGAAGGAATGCACCGCGACGTCGATGGTGCCTGCGAGAAGTGCATCGCGCAGGGCGGACACGAAGACGCCGGTGCCACCGATCTGCTCGAGGGGCGCGGAGTTGCGGTCGCCCTCGGTCGACACCAGCACCGTCTCGACGGCGATGCCCGGATTGGCCGCTCCGAAGGCGTGCACGACGAGTTGGGTCTGGGTGCGGGCGAGCAGGCTGGCGCGGGTACCGACCCGGATCGTGCGGGTGTTCACCACTGTCATCGGTCCTCACCCGCCTCGGCGGCATCGCTGCCGGTACCGGTGAGCTTCTTCAACGCGGTCACCGAGCCGGGTCCGGCCGGGTCCAGATCGAACAGTTCACGCAGCGCCGCGGCATAGGCGTTGCCCTCGGGGGTGGCGGCGAGTTCCTTGACCCGGACGGTCGGGGCGTGCAGCACCTTGTCCACCGCCCGCCGCACGGCGGAGGCGACCTCGGTACGCACCGCGGGGTCCAGGCCGGGAAGCCGGTGATCCAGCCGCAGCAGTTCGCCGTCGACGACCTGGGCCGCGCGGGCACGCAACGCGGTGACGGTCGGCGCGACCGCGAGGGCCTGCTGGTTCTCGAGGTAGGAACGGAGCTCGGCCGCCACGATCGCGGTGGCCGCAGCGACCTCCTCGTCGCTGACCATCGCTCCGGACGAACGGAGCACCTCGAGGTCGATGTAGTGCACGCCCGGCATCAGGGAGACCGCCGGGTCCACATCGCGCGGCAGCGCCAGATCCAGCACCACCAGCGCGCGCTCCGGACGGGCGGTGATGTCGGTGGTCTCGATGACCAGGCCGGTGGCCCCGGTCGACGAGATGACGATGTCGGCCTGGGCGATCTCGACGCCGATGGCGTCGAGCGTCGCCGCGCGGCCGCCCAGGATCCCCGCCAGCCGTTGGGCGCGTTCCAGGCTCCGGTTGATCACCACGACATCCAGGTCGCCACCACCGACGAGCCGCTGCACGGTTGACCCGGCGAGCGCACCCATCGAGCCCGCTCCGACGATGACGATTCGCTTGCCCTGCAGGGCCGACACCGGATCCGGCCGGGCATCACCGGCAGCTTCGCCGGCTCCGGCATGCTGGGTGGAACCGGCGAGCTGGGTGGAACCGGCCAAATCGCTGGCGTCGGTGTCGCTGAAGATCCGCACCGCATGGTCAAGCGCCACCGACACCACCGAAGCACCGGCGCGGTCGATACCCGTCTCCGAGTGCACCCGCTTGCCGACTCGAAGCGCGGTCTGGCTGGCCTCGTGCAGCACCCGCCCGACCGTGTCGGCTTCAGTGCCGGTGGCGTAGGCCGTCCGGAGCTGGCCGAGGATCTGCGATTCGCCGACCACCATCGAGTCCAGCCCCGACGCCACCTGCAGCAGGTGATCGGCCGCCGCCTCGGCGAAGTGCACGTACAGGTGCTCGCCCAGCTCGTTGACGCCCATCCCGCTCAACCGCGCCAGCACCGCCGAGATGTCGACCACGGCCGGGTGGAACCTGGCGACGTCGGCGTACACCTCGATCCGGTTGCAGGTCGACAGCGCCATCACCTCGGAGATCGATTCGCTGCGATGCAACTCGTCGAGCACCTTGTTCATGTATTCCGCGGGAATGCTGACGCGCTCCAGCACCGGCACCGGTGCGGAATGGTGAGACAGTCCGACCACGAGCAGGCTCACCGAACCACCCCGGCGGCGCTACTGGTGCTGAAGTCGGCCCGGCTGGCCTTGCGATTGTCGTGGAAGCTCAAGATCTGCAACTCTGCGGCGAGGTCGACCTTTCGGACGTCGACATGACTCGGCACGTTCAGCACGGTGGGTGCGAAGTTCAGGATCGAGGTGACCCCGGCAGCGACGAGGCGGTCGCAGACATCCTGCGCGGCACCAGCCGGAACCGCGATCACGGCGATGGCGATGTTCTCCGAGCGGACGACCTGCTCGAGTTGATCGACATGCTGCACGGCCAGCCCGCGCAGCCGTCCGCCGACCAGGATGGGATCGGCGTCGATGAGTGCGGAGATCCGGAAGCCCCGGGAGGCGAAGCCTGCGTACCCGGCGAGGGCCTGCCCCAGGTGACCGAGGCCGATCAGGGCGACGGCGCGATTCTCGTTGAGCCCCAGCGTCGACCGGATCTGCTCGGTGAGCAACACCACGTCGTAGCCGACCCCGCGGACACCGTAGGAACCGAGGTGCGACAGGTCCTTGCGCAGCTTGGCGGAGTTGACCCCGGCCGCGGTGGCCAGCGAGTCAGACGACACCGTCGCGGTACCGGCATCGGCGAGAGCGGCCAGCGCGCGCAGGTAGATCGCCAGTCGAGCGACCGTTGCGTCGGGAATTGTCCGTTCCGCACCCGAGACAGCACGCTGGTCAGCTGCATCGCCGACCGCGTTCAGCTGATCTCGCTGGGCGGTCATGTGCTCCTCTGGACGGACCGGTCGGCCCTCGGTGGTGCAGGGGGCATTCTGCTGCCTATAGCACGACGCGTCTGACCGGGTTGGTATCGGGGTGTTTCAGAAATGGACCGTACGCCTTGTGAAGGCATTCACAAAATCGGGTGACCCTGTGATAAAGGCCCGTCCGGTGGGCGTCCGGTAGGCGTCAGCGGGGCTCGCTGACCCCGTTTCAGGCCCTCGCGAGAGCGGCCCTGAACCGAGCTTCCTCGAGGTTCCAGTAGCCGTGCTCGGCACCGTCGATGAGGATCACCGGCACCCGATCGGAGTACTGGTTGGCCAGACCGCGGTCGGCATCGACGTCCACCACCTGGAGCGCGAAGCCCAGCTCCAGGCTGAGCCGGGCCAGGGCCAGCTCCGCGTCCTCGCACAGATGACAGCCGACCCGACTGATCAGGGTCACCTCGTGGTCGGCAGGCGCCACTTCATCACCTTGCCGGTCGCGGTGTGCGGCAGCGCCTCGACCTCGACGATCCGCCTGGGCAGTTTGAACCGGGCGAGGGATCGACCAGCCTCCGCCAGCAGCTCCTCGGGGTCCAGCACCGTGCCGGCCGCGGGCACCACGTACGCGACAACGGTTTCGGGCTCGCCGTCGTCGGCCTCGCCGAGCACCGCGACCTCCGCGACCCCGGCAAGCCTGCTGAAGACCGCCTCCACCTCGGCGGGGTAGACGTTGAAGCCGTTGACCAGCACCAGGTCGCTGCGCCTGCCGACCAGGTAGTAGTCGCCGTCGTCATCGGCCACCGCGAGGTCACCGGTGGCGAACCAGCCGTCCTCGGCGGGATCTTCCGACGCCACCGGCCCGTCGGTGCCATCCGGCCAGTAACCGGTGAACAGGTTCGCGCCCCGAACCTCCAGGGTCCCCAGGTCGCCCGCTTCGACGACCTCGCCGTCCGAGTCGAGCAGTCGGACCTCGACGCCGGGCAGCGGCCGTCCGATCGACCCGGCCTTGGGTGGCTGCCAGCGCGCTGGGAGTTCGGCATCGGTGACCAGGTTCACGGTCACCACCGGGGCGGCTTCGGTCAGGCCGTACCCCTCGAACAGCGGCACGCCCTGCTCGGCATAGGTGGCCACCAGATCGGCCGGCAACGGAGCCGAACCCGAGAGCCCGAACCGGACGGTAGAACCCGGTGCGCCGAACGCGGACGCGAAGCCGTCGGTCTGCGCCCACACCGCGAACTCAAGCGGCGCCCCCATCACCACGGTCACCCGCTCGTCGCGGATCGTCGCCAGCCCGGCCACTGCGTCGAACCGGCCCTCCAGCACCACCGTCGCCCCGAAGTGCAACGCCAGCCCCAGCCCGGCGTTGAGCCCGAAAACGTGGAACAGCGGCAGCGGCAGGAACAGCACGTCGGAGGCCGACACCGGGGGTGGATCCAGCTCGGCGAACTGGGTCAGGTTCGCCAGCAGCGCGCGGACCGGGAGCATCGCTCCCTTGGGGCGACCGGACGTTCCCGAGGTGTAGAGCAGCACCGCAAGGTCTTCGCCGGTTCGATCCGCGTCGATCGCGGACCCGTCCCGCCCGGCAGCCAGCAGCTCGGCGACCGAAGGCACCTCGTCGATGCCGGTACGGGCCGCCACGACCACCCGCTGCAGCGCCGGGTGCCGTGCCAGCAATTCTGCGGCTGCGGCCACCACCGACACCGAGGCGGTCACCAGCATCCCGGCGCCGCAGTCGTCGAGGATATGGCTGAGCTCGGCCAGCGTGTAGGCGGGGTTCACCGGCACCACCACCAGGCCGGCCCGCAGCGCGCCCAGATACACGATCACGAAATCCAGGCCGGTCGGTGCCTGGAGCGCGATCCGGTCGCCAGGACGCAGGCCGGCGCCGGCTAGAGCGGTGGCGCAATGGCCCACCCGCTGTTCCAGTTCGGCCCAGCTGCACCGGCTGCTGCCGTCGACCACGGCGAGCGCATCACCCCGAGCGGCAGCAGCACGGCGGAGCAAGTCGCCGATCGAACTCGGTGACTCGGTGCTGGCGTCGTCCACGGTTGCCGTCCCTCCCTGTGCTGGGTGCCGATCCTGGGCCATTGTTCGTTACCGGTCACCAACGAACTGCAGCGTCGCTAACGAATCAGTACTGAATTGAACCCTCGGAACCGGTCAAGGGTTGACAAGCTACTAGCCGGTAATGCCAGCATGCTAGTGGCGCGGACCACTATTGACCGTCAGTGTCGCACCAAAAGGCCGCAAACCACGCTGGCCCTGCGAAAACACCAAAGGGTGTGGATGACGTTGGCCCGCAGAGCGGACATCGGGCGGCTACCGGGGCGAGCAGTCTCGTCACTCGCTGCGATGACAGGTACCGTTCACGACCTCGCACCCAGAACGTCACTTTCGACCGGAACGAGAAATCTCCACATGTCCTACCCCCGCGCCATCGCGACGCCGTTCCTCGCGCAGCCCGGGATCTGGCATGCCCTGAGAGTGCTCGTCGCACTGGCCGTCGGAGACTCAGCTGACCCGAGCACGTCCACGTGGCGTCAGGCGAAGGCATTGGGCTCCGCCACCGGAGTACCCGCCACCGGAATACCCGTCACCGGTCGGCGCCCGTCACCAACCCCCTCTGCCACCCCTAACGAGGCGGCAGGCGGAAAGTCACCCGTGGACACCGGCGGAGACACCGGCGAGCGGATCGAGACCGAACACCGTGAGGTGTGGGCGCTGGTCAGAGCGGCGCAGTCCGGCGACGGTGACGCCTTCGGCAAGCTGTACGACCGGTACGTGGACGCGGTCTACAAGTTCATCTACTACCGGGTCAACGACCGCGCGCTGGCCGAGGACTTCACCTCGGAGACCTTTCTGCGGGCACTGCGGCGGATCTCGGCCATCAACTACCAGGGACGCGACATCGGCGCCTGGTTCATGACCATCGCCCGCAACATCGTGTTCGATCACTCGAAATCAGCCCGTTTCCGACTGGAGATGACCACCGGCGAGCTGATCGAGGGCAAGGAGCGGGTCGCCAGCACCGAGACCGCGGTACTCGCCCATCTCAGCAACGAACGGTTGCTCGAGGCGGTCAACAGCCTCAACGACGAACAGAAGGAATGCATCGTCCTACGCTTTCTCAACGGCCTGTCCGTGGCCGAGACCGCCGAGGTGATGGGCAAGAACGACGGGGCGATCAAAGCTCTGCAACACCGTGCCGTGAAGCGGCTCGCGACCATGGTCGGCGATGAACTGCGGTGAGCGCGGCAATCGGCTCTCAGGCAGTAACCAGGCGCACCACAGCGTCGTTTAGCCGGGTGTACGGGCGCCTCGCCCGCCTGAGCGTTGCAGATCGGAGGGACACATGACCTCCGGCCGCTTCTCGCCCCGGTCCGCCGGCGATGGATCCTCCGACTCCGAGACCGCCCTCGTCGAGCGGCTCCGGACAGTGCCGGTCGGGCCGGTCCCCGACGCCGGCTTCACCGCCGATCTGCGCTCCCAGCTCGTCGCGATCACTGCCCGGATCATCGCCGAGTCCGCCACCGCTTCGGCAACGGACGTTACGGCGACCCGACGGACCTCGCCGGCGGGCCTGCGCACTACCGCTCCGGCGAGCGGGGTACTGCGCGCGCTGCGCCGTCCGGTGCTCGCCTTCGCCTCTGCCGCCGCGGTGCTGGCGCTGATGCTCGGGGTCGCGGTCTGGATGTCGCACGGTTCGCTGCCCGGAGATTCCCTGTACGGCGTGAAGCGAGCCAGCGAGGACGTGCAACTGTCCGTCGCCGGGGACGACACGGCCAAGGGTTACACCTACCTGGGCTTCGCGACCACCCGAGCCACCGAGGTCGCGAAGCTGCTCGGCAAGCCGTCCGCGATCGCCGCCGGTGGCAGCGGGCCGCTCGCCACCGGCTCAGTGAGTGCCCGCACCTCGAAGCTGGTCACCGACACGCTGAACAGTCTGGACTCCGACAGCCGGAGCGGCATGCAGTTGCTGGGGCGTGCGACGGTGGCCCAGATGTCCGCGGCGCCGCTGTCCAAACTCGGTCCGTGGACGGTCGGCCAGCGGGCGCAGCTGACCGACATCGAGTCACGTGTTCCGGCAGGCACGCTGAAGACCCGGGTCAAGGCAAGTCTGGTGCTGCTCGGCCGGATCGAGGCGCGCGCCGCGGCGCTCAAGGCCAAGATCGGCTGCCCGTGCCTGTCGCAGGCGGTGTCCGACGATCTGGGCCCGGTGCCCTGCTCCACCTGCACGGCACTGACACCGCCGGGCACCAGCAGCGGACCCGGCGCCCCGGGAAGCAGTGCGACCGCAGGTAACGGCGGCACCGGCAACGGCGGTACGGGCACCGGCGGTTCGGGACCAGCGGGCGCGGGGAACAGCGGTGCCGGAAGCAACGGCGGCGGCAACGGTACGGCCAACCCAGGCGCGAGCTCGGCCGGTGGCGGTGGCGCGGGCGGCAACGGCGGGGCCACCGCGACCCGGTTGCCGACCCTCCCCGGCCTGCCGACTGCCACTCCACTGCCCTCCGGCCCGGTGTCCATCGGCCCCGGTGGCGTGTCGATCTCACTGCCCGGCGTCGGGGTCGGGGTCGGGGCCGGTGGTGTCAGTACGAGCCTGCCGAGCCTCTCGCTCGGAGGCGTGCACCTGCCCTGAGGTGCTCGAGGACTACCGATAGGCTCGGTACTACCAGCCGATCGCAGTCGGGCAGCGACCACCGAGGAGGTGCCGCAGATGCCGAACAGTTCCGTCGGATCCGCGGTGTCAGAGGTCGAGGATGCCCTGGTCGTTCCGGCGAATCCCTGCGCCGCCGCCTTCTTCGACGTGGACAACACGATCGTGATCGGCGCGTCGATCTTTCACTTCGCGAAAGGTCTGGCCGCCCGCAAGTTCTTCTCCACCCGGGACCTGCGCAAGTTCGTGTGGCAACAGGTCAAGTTCCGGGCCGGGGGTGAGGGACCGGCGAACGTCGCGCTGGCGAGAGAGTCCGCGCTGGCCTTCGTGGCGGGAAAGTCGGTGGCCGACATCGTCGCGGTGTCCGAGGACATCTACGACGAGACCATCGCGCAGCGGATCTACTCGGGAACCCGGGCGCTTGCCCAGCTGCACCTCGACGCCGGCGAACGGGTCTGGTTGGTGACGGCCACCCCAGAGGAACTTGCCGAGATCATCGCCCGCCGGCTGAACCTCACCGGCGCGTTGGGCACCCGAGCCGAGCACCTGGACGGCAAGTTCACCGGGCGCCTGGTCGGGGATCTGCTGCACGGCGAGGCCAAGGCCGCCGCCGTACGGGAACTGGCAGCACGCGAGGGGCTGGACCTGTCCCAGTGCGCCGCGTACTCAGACTCGATCAACGACGTGCCGATGCTGTCGCTGGTCGGTCGGCCGGTGGCGGTCAACCCGGATTCCGCGCTGCGCGACGAGGCCCGCCGCCGGGGCTGGGAGATCCGGGACTTCAGAACCGGTCGCAAGGCAGCCAGGGTCGGCATCCCGATCGCACTGGTGCTCGGTGCACTGGGTGGCGCGGTGGCCGGCGGAGTGGCACTGGGACGTCAGCAGTCCCGGCGGACACCCCAACGGCACCGCTTCAGTCACCGGTAGGCGGGTTCCAGCGTCCGACGAACGGGGCTCAGCGCCCGATGACGGGTTTCAGCGCCAGATCGACCGGCGTTGCATCAGCAACCGGTACAGGCTGCCCTGGATCTGCTCCCGCACCCGGTCCGTGAGCTCGAAGACCAGCATCGGGTCCTCGGCAGCCTCCGGGCCGTACTGGGACGTGTCGATCGGTTCCCCGAACTCGATGTACCACTTGCTGGGTAACGG
>JBBQFE010000112.1:0-8182 GCA_038321605.1 Mycobacteriales bacterium
GCATCGCAGGAACCGCGCGGATCGCGTGGGTCGTACACAACAGCCACGGCGGGATCCTCACCTACGGCACCACCCGCCGCACCCCCAGCACCGCGCAAACCCTCGCCCTCATCGCCCGAGACCAAGGCTGCGCCTTCCCCACCTGCGACCGGCCACCAGAATG
Organism: Mycobacteriales bacterium; assembly: GCA_038321605.1. Lineage (GTDB taxonomy): Bacteria > Actinomycetota > Actinomycetes > Mycobacteriales > Jatrophihabitantaceae > Jatrophihabitans_A. The sequence goes on from JBBQFE010000112.1 coordinate 164, forward strand.
GACCGAACGACACCACATCACCCCCTGGGCCCACGGAGGGACGACCGAGCTCAACAATTTGGTCCTGCTCTGTGACCACCACCACGACCACCACACCCACCGAGGCTGGACCATCACCATCCACGACGGAGTCCCCTGGTTCACCCCACCCCCCTGGCACGACCCCACCCAAACACCCATCCGACACCCCAGACACAACCAACTACAACTCACCTGAACCCATCGCTACGCGGCCGAGTGGCCATGCAGCGGTATCCGCGACTTGTTACGGCATCACCGGCCAGGTCACCCCGGAATGCAGCTCATGTCCTTCAGACCAGCGGCGATCTCATGTCCGTCGACTGCGGTCACCGTGATGCTCGAGACGTCGCCCTGATAGGCGACCTTGGCTGCTGCATCACAGATCGCGGCACCAGTCGTCGCACTCGGTGAACCGAGGACACCTCCGGGCAGGTTGGTGACGATGTCGACCTCGTGGCAGGCCGCGATGGTGTGCACCTTGGTCACAGCTGCGAAGCTGGCAACAGCAGTGGTCACCCTGGCTACCGCACCACCGCAGTCGTCGCCCGAGGTTGTCGGCGCCTGGGAAGCCGACGTCTGGGAAGCCGCCGCCTGAGAAACAGTGTTCGCAGACAAAGCCTTCGCCGGAGGGCTCGAGCTGCACCCCGCGAGCTCGGCAACGATCACGATGCCCAGTGCAAGCGTGGCCATGCTGGAGAACCCTGCCGTGCATCGTCCCGCTGATATGTCTCTCATGCCACAGCTGAGTCGACCGCCTACCCGGTGATACTCACCGCGGCAGATGGACGCGCGGTGTCAGAACCATCGCACCGGGCACCAAGCGCAGCTCGAGTGTGGGGACCTTCGACTCTGCCGTGCACCTGCGATCAGCCTCAGGCTGGACGGGTGATACCGGCATGCTCTGGAGCCGACCACGCACCTTGACGTCCGAAGGTCCGGACCACCGGTCGCAGGTGGGCGGCCCGTCGCGGCGGGACCACCAGAACGACCAGCGTGACCAAGGCGAAGGTGGAGTGACGTCATGACAGCGACACCCGTCCAAGCCGTTGCGTCGCCGTACCTCGACGTGGGCGTACCGACCGGCCGACCGCGAGAGCCGAGCTGGCGCAACCGCTGGGCGGCACTGACCACCCGGAGTCGGCGAGCGGTCCTCGCCCTGGCGCTGGGACTCGCCGTGTTTGCCACAACATTGGGCACCCTGCGCGTCCTGTCTCCCCCGTCAGTTCCGGTGGCATGGTGGTGGCCCGTCGCTGGCTTGTCGGTGGGCGCCGTGGCCCTGACCAGCGGCCGGTATCGCCAGCTGCTGTTGGCGGTCATCGCCGTCTCGAGTCTGCTCGGCAGCCTGGCCGCCGGCCGTCCCCTCGCGCTCGCGTTGTGCTTCGCCGCTGCCGACCTCGCTGAGGCATGGGTCGCCGGAACGTGGCTCTCGCGCGGGCGCCTGCTCAAACTCGAAACCTTCGGCGACCTGACCTACCTGGCCGCCGTCTCGGCTGTCGGCGGCCTCCTGGCAGGCGTGATCGATGTGATCGGTGTCGCCGTCGTCGTGGGCGGCGACCAGTGGTGGGTACTTCCGGTCGCCGCCTTCGCCCATGCGACCGGTGTCCTGCTGGTGGTGCCCCTGGGCATCAGGCGTCCGGCCCACATGGTGGCAGTGAGTCATCGCGAGTTCGTCCTGCAGTGGATAGTCACGCTGGCCCTGACCATCTTCGTCTTCGCTCCGACCAACAGATTGCCGGTGCCCTTCCTGGTGTTGTTCATTCTGGTGTGGACGAGTCTGCGCCAGGGTGGGCGGACGGCCGCGGCGCAGATGCTTGTGGTGGGATCCCTCGCCACGGTGTTCACAGCACACGCCCACGGCCCCTTCCCGGGCAGCAACCGGATCTCACTCACGGCTGAGTCCGGTGGCGCGGCGCTGCAGACCTTCCTGCTGATCTGCACCCTTACCGTGCTGCTGGTCGCGCTGACCGCGGCCCAACGCCAAGCGGCCCTGGCCGTGATCTCGGCCAACGAGCACTTTCTCAACACCCTGGTCGAGACGATGGATGTCGGCGTACTGGCCGTTGACGCCAACGCGGGAGTGACGCTGATCAACCGCGCCTGCCGCGAGCTTATGGGCCCGCTGCGACCGCGGCCCGACGACGGGCCACTGATCGCCGAACGCTTCAGCCTGTTCCGAGCCGATGGAGTGACCCTGCTCGAGCCCGACGAGGTCCCGTTCACGATGTTGCTGGCCGGCAAGCCGGTGCGCGGTATCGAGGTGGTGGCCGCACCGCCGAAACAACCACCCAAACAAGTAGTGGTCAACGGACGCCAGATTCACGCACCGGACGGCACTCTCCTGGGCGGTGTCCTTGCATTGCAGGACGTCACCGTGCTCAAACAGCACGAGCTCCAGTTGAACGCGGCCCTGGAAACCCTCGCCGAGGAAAGGGAGTTCGAGCGCGCGGTGCTCGAGGTGGTGAACGCCGGAGTGCTGGCCTGTGACGCCGCGGGGACCGTGCGTCTGCGCAACGGCGCCCAACGCCGACTGATGGGATCGAGCAACTCGGAATCACTCGAGCGCGCCCTGGCCGGTGAAGTGATCACCGACCTGCCCGGCCAGCTGGGAGATGCGAGTTCGCACCAGCACGACGTCCTGATCACCGCACGGCAGGTACATGCCCAGGACGGTCGGCTGCTGGGCGCAGTGGCGGCGTTCACCGACGTCACGGCCGAAAAGGTAGTCGAGGCCGAGCTTCGAGAGAGCGCAGCGTTCCACGACGCGCTGCTGGCCGCCACTCCTGACGTCACCTACATCACCGATGTGGCCTCGAACCGGGTGGTCTGGACGTCGGCCAATATCGTGGGCGCGCTCGGCTACACCGCGCTCGAAGTCGCAGCCATGGGCGGCAATGTGATCGACGCGCTGGTCCACCCGGACGATATCCCGCAACTCTCCGCTGCGGTCCTCGCCATTCGGGACCTGGCCGACGGTGCGACGCTGGAAACCCGCTACCGGATCAGGGTCAAAGGCGGGACCTTCCGCTGGGTATCCCGTCGGGCGACCCCGTTCAACCGGGAAGAGGACGGCCGTGTCAGGCAATTCCTCTCCCTGGCGCGCGACATCACCGACAAGGTCCTCGCGGAGGATCAGCTCACCCAGGCCGCACTGCACGACCCGCTTACCGGTTTGCCGAACCGTCGACTGCTGGCTGACCGCCTCGATGTGGCCCTCAAACGTTCCGCCCGCTCCGGCGGTGAGGTCGCCGTGCTGTTCTGCGATCTGGACGGCTTCAAGCGGGTCAACGACGTCGCGGGGCACGCCGCCGGTGATGTCGTTCTGACCGAGACCGCCGCCCGGTTGATGTCCGTCGTCCGTCCTCAGGACACCGTCGCGCGGGTCGGCGGGGACGAGTTCGTCATCGTGGTCGACCTCAGTCCTCTCACTGACACCGAACTGTCCGAGGCGCCCGTCACCGGCCAGGAGCAGGCCCTCGCCGTGGCCGGCCGGATCACCACGGCACTGAGCGCACCGGTCGACATCAACGGCGTCGCCTACTCCGTCACCGTCAGCATCGGCATCACCTTCGCGCGGGCCGGCGACGACGCGGACGAGGCGCTGCGCGACGCCGACACCGCCATGTATCAGGCCAAGACCCACGGAAAGCACCGCACGGAGATCTTCAACAACGACCTGCGGGCGGGCGGGGTCGAACGGCGCCGAGTCATCCAGCTGCTGCGCGCCGCGCTCGCCGAGTTCGATCAGGTGCCCAGCGGACTCAGTGTGCTGTCCGCGGCTTACCAACCCATCGTCGACCTCGGAAGCCGGCAGATCGTCGGACTGGAAGCGCTGGCGCGCCTGACCGACGCTGAGGGCAATCGGATTGCCCCGCGGGAGTTCATCGCCATCGCCGAGGAATCCGGCCTGATCTTCAAGCTCGGACAGCACATGCTGGAGATCGCCTGCCGGGACCTGGCCCGCTGGCGGGCCGCCCACCCGGACCAGCTGGACCTCGGTGTGTCGGTCAATCTCAGCGCCGGCGAGGCCGCCCATCGCGATCTGGTGGCCGGCATCCGGGCCGTGCTGGCGCGCCACGGACTGGACGCCGGCAACCTCACGCTCGAAGTGACCGAGAATCTACTGCTGCAGGCGGGGCGTTCCACCTTGGCATCGCTGCGCGAACTGGCCACGCTCGGCGTCAAGATCGATCTCGACAACTTCGGAACCAGTTTCAGCGCCGCGCAGAACCTACTTCAATTTCCGGTGACCGGGCTGAAGATCGACTCGTCCCTGGTCGCCGGGCACCCCGATCAAGGCGCCAGTGGCACGGTCCTGCGCGCTGTCGCCGGCATGGCTCGCGACCTGGGCTTGTCCTGCGTGGCCGAGGGTGTCGACACGCAGCTGCAACTGTCGGCTCTGCCGGCGGGCCTGGCGGGACAGGGTTGTCTGCTCGGGCCGCCCGTTCCTGCATCCGAGATCGATGCCCGGCTGGGTAGGACCACCGCACCGAAGTCTGCACACATCACGGGACGGTGATCTTCGAGGTCGCCACGTGGTGCTCGTAGTCGGTGATCGTGATCGTGTACACCCCGGGCAGGTGGCTGGGCACCGGCAGGCAGAGCAGCTCGTTCGGGTAGGACTGGTTGGACAGCACCGGCACCAGAGGAAGCGTCGTCACCGCAGCGGTGGTGCCGTCCGGGGCCTTGATGTACATGCTCGTGACACCGCTGGCGTGAACTGACAGCTCGCCGGCGCCGAGGGTTCCGTTCAGGGCGATGACCGAGATCGACTTGGCGCCGGGGATGTAGGCGGTTCTAGGGGCGGTGCTCGCGCAGGACCAGGGCAGCAGTTGGGCGGAGGTCATCACGTAGTAGAGGTTGCTCGCCGTGCGCAGGGTGGCTGGAACCCTGAGCCGGACGGGCTTTTCCCCGCTCGCGGTGGCGCCGGCCTGCAGCGGCACGAGCCATTGGTGATGGGCAGGCGTACCCAGGACCAACTGGGCCTTGTCCAGCGAGAAACCCTCGGCTGACCGGAATACGAAGCTGGCGGTCGCCGTGGTGCCCCCGATGATCGAAGTGCTCGGCGCGACGCTCCGGGCCGCCAGCAGCGCCGAACCGTCCTTCGGATCGAGCAGCACCTCCGGCAGGATCGCCGAAAGCGGCGTATCGGCCTCGGCGGTGTTGGACACCAGCGCCCCGACGGTCACGATCTGGGTATCAGGGTCATAGGCAGCCGTCTTGATCTGGAACTGGAAGCCGGCCAGCCACGCCTGGGACCCGAGCACAACGGTCTGCGGACCCACGGAACCCGATGAGCCCACCGAACCCGAGGGCGCGCCGGGGTCGGTGGACGAGGCTTCCGTGGACGGGGCTTCCGTGGACGAGGGCGCGGTGGACGTGACGTTCGGCGGCGTGGGCGACCCCACTGGACTGGTGACCGAGACGTTCTTCTTCGCGCCACCGCAGCCGGCGAGAAGCAGGCTCGTCAGCGTGACGCCGGCGAGAAGAAGAATGGTCGGACTCTTGACCGTCATGGGTGTCTCCTGCTGAGGATGGGTAGCAACACGGGCTGGTCGGTCGACGAGGACTCCGCTTCGATGCGACGCTACGAAGTCCTGGCCCAGCGCGGCACCGTGCTGGCACGGCAGGGTCGGGTTACGACAGGCACCGCGGGTACGGGCCAGCACTGAGCCGCCAGCGATGGCGACGGGGCAGACTGCTGGTACGTGGATACCGGGCCGACCCAGCGGCAGGCGCTACGATCTGCCGAACGGTCAGGGGGCATCACCGTGCCGGACGAGAAGGTCTGAGCTATGGCCACAGTCGCCCTGCTGGCATGGTCCGACCCCGCCGCCGACCCCGCCGCCGACCCCGCCGCCGACCCCGCCGCCGCCCCTGCCGCCGACCCCGCCGCCAACCTGAGCGCCGAAGCTGCCGCCGGGCCGCCTGCCAACCCTGACGCCGGGCTGGACGCCGGACTCCGGCTGATCATCGAACGGCACGGCGGGCGGCTGTCCACGGTCGCCGGGCTGGCCTTCTTCGCCGGCGCCGCCGATGCCCTCGACGCGGCGGTGCGCTGGCAGCAGCGAACGCAGTCGGCACCGAGCACAGCGCTGGCAGTCACGGTGGCAGAGCTCGATGCGGCGGCCGACGCCGGTGCCTCCCGCGCAGTGGCCGAGCTCCGGAAACTGGCCGAATCCGGTCGGCCGGGCGAGATCCTGGCGAGCGACATTGTTCGGCTGTTGCTGCCCGAACCGGCTTCCGGGGGTTGGGTGTCCCGATCAGACAGCGATGGCCAGGAGAGCCCCGGATACGAGCTGCACTGGCACCGGTCGACCGAGCAGGAGTACATCACGGTCGTCGTCGCCGAGGACGTCGCCATCATCCGAGCCGGCATCATCAGTCTGCTGCGCGACGGCGGCATGAACGTGGTCGGCGAGGCCGCGGATCACGACACCATCCTCGCTGTCGTGCGAGCCACCCGCCCCCAGTTGCTGATCACCGACGTCCGGCTTCCGCCGGGTCACAGCGACGAGGGGTTGCGCGCCGCCGCTGTGCTGCGCGCCGAGGAGCCCACCCTGTCGGTGCTGGTGCTGAGCCAGTTCGTGCAGGCCTCGGCCGCGGCCGATCTGCTGAGCGGTCAGACGTCCGGGCTCGGCTACCTCCTGAAGGAGCGAGTGACCGACCTCGATGAATTCCTGGACGCAGCGCGGACCGTGGCTCGCGGCGGAACCGTCATCGATGAGCTGATCACTGCCGAACTGTTGGACCGCCGTACCACCGGAGACCGCTTCGAGGCCCTGGCCGACCGAGAGCGGGCGGTGCTCGGCCTGATGGCCCAGGGCTTCTCGAACGCCGCGATTGCCGACCGGTTGTTGCTGTCGGCCCGAACCGTCGAGTCCCACGTGCGCTCGATCATGACCAAGCTCGATCTCTGGGAGGACCCGGCAGGCAACCGTCGGGTGCAGGCCGTCATCCGCTGGCTGAACCAGACGTGACCAGGCCGGCGCTCGCCACCTCGGCAGCGCTCGTGACCAGGCCAGCACTCGTGACCAGGCCAGCGCTCGCCACCTCGGCAGCGCTCGTGACCAGGCCAGCACTCGCCACTTGCCGTAGCCGAGTCAGTGCTGGCCCGCACCGCGGCCCGGGGCTGCGACGAGAATTCAGTGCTGACGCGCACCCGCAGGGCGCAGCTGATCTTCTAACGTCGAGCCATGTCCAGGGCCGCTCACGGTTACGATCTGCACACCCCGATGGGCGCGACCGACCTGGAGAGGTGGCCCCGAATGCGCCTTCGCCACAGCGCTTTCTCCACTCGCTGGTTGCTGGCGGTGCTGTTGCTGCTCGGAACGGCTCTGATGATCCTGGGGATCACCCTCACCACCAAGCACTGGACGCGGGGCCTGCCCTGGGATCGCAACGATGAGATCCTCATCGGCGTCCGGTGGATCGGGGACGCGCTGGGTCTGAGCGTCGGGTTGTGGTGGTGGTGGCGGGCACCGGCGAACCCAACCGGTCGGCTGCTCTACCTGGCCGCGACCGCCGACTGGATCTTTCTGATCGCCTATTGCTGGCCCGGCTCACGGGTCGCCGCGGAACTCACCTGGTTCGGCTGGCTGGTCGAGCCGTGCGTTGCCCTCATTCTGCTCAGTTGGCCGACGGGCCGCCCCAGTCCCCGCATCCTCCGGGCCGTCCTGGGCTTCGCCGCCGTCGACGGGGTGCTCTTCTTCATCGGGAATGTCTTCAACCGCGCTCCGGTGCCGTCCGCGACCTGGCCGGACCCGTACGAGGCACGGTTCAGCGATCCCACGGTGTGGCACCTGATCGATCCGGTACAGGCCCTTGGGCTACACGCCCTTCCTGCGCTGGTCATTCTCATCGTCCTGGTGCGCCGGCGCCGCGCTGTGCCGCCTGCCGTGCGCCCCCTCGTCACGCCGATCACGATCGCGGGAGTGCTCGTCGCTGCGTCCTTCATCGTCTTGCACGTCGGGTTCCAGCTGTTCGGCAGCCTGCTCAGCA
>JBBQFE010000113.1:0-8173 GCA_038321605.1 Mycobacteriales bacterium
CGTCCGATGAATTCAGGGATGAGGCCGAACTTCATCAGGTCCTCGGGCATCACGTCGGCGAAGATGTCAGTGCTGTCCACTTCGAACTTCGTCTTCAGCTCGGCACCGAACCCCAGGCCCTTCTTGCCCACCCGGGCTTCCACGATCTTGTCCAGGCCGGCGAACGCTCCGCCGACGATGAACAGCACGTTGGTGGTGTCGATCTGGATGAATTCCTGGTGCGGGTGCTTGCGGCCACCCTGCGGCGGAACGGCGGCCGAGGTGCCCTCGAGGATCTTGAGCAGCGCCTGCTGGACACCCTCGCCGGACACGTCTCGGGTGATCGACGGGTTCTCCGATTTGCGGGCGATCTTATCGACCTCGTCGATGTAGATGATGCCGGTCTCGGCACGCTTGACGTCGTAGTCGGCTGCCTGGATGAGCTTGAGCAGGATGTTTTCGACGTCCTCACCGACGTAGCCGGCCTCGGTCAGCGCGGTGGCGTCCGCGATGGCGAAGGGGACGTTCAGCATGCGCGCGAGCGTCTGGGCCAGCAGCGTCTTGCCCGAACCAGTCGGGCCGAGGAGCAGGATGTTGGATTTCGAAAGTTCCACATTGGACTCTGACCGCTTGCCGGTCGTCTCGGCACCGGCCTGAACCCGCTTGTAGTGGTTGTACACAGCGACCGCGAGGCTACGTTTGGCGTCGTCCTGACCAACGACGTAGGAGTTCAGGAACTCTCGGATCTCGGTGGGCTTCGGCAGTTCGTCGAAGGTGAACTCGCTGTTCTCCGACAGCTCTTCCTCGATGATCTCGTTGCAGAGGTCTATGCACTCGTCACAGATGTACACGCCGGGTCCGGCAATCAGCTTCTTGACCTGCTTCTGACTCTTTCCGCAGAAAGAACACTTCAGCAGATCGCCACCATCGCCTACCCGAGCCACCCGGTGACCATCCCCTCATGAGGTTCGCTTGCTTGCATTCGTACCTGAACGCAGCCCGTACGAGGCAGCGATGACGAAAACGCTACCTCGAACGGGCCGATAAGTCGCTCCTTTAGTCGCGTGTCCTTACAACGGAGCGACCTGTGTGACTGGTGTGTCAGTCGTTAACGAGCTTGCGCGACGTGATGACCGAATCCACGATGCCGTAGGCCTTGGCCTGGTCCGCCGTGAGAATCCGGTCGCGCTCGATGTCCAGCTTGACCTGTTCCACCGTCTGGCCGGTGTGCTTGGCCAGGATCTCTTCGAGCAGACCACGCATCCGCAGGATCTCGTTCGCCTGGATCTCCAGATCGGTGACCTGACCCTGGCCCTCACCGGAGGGCTGGTGGATGAGTACCCGCGAGTGCTCCAGCGCGAACCGCTTGCCCTTGGTGCCGGCCGCCAGCAGGACGGCAGCCGCCGACGCGGCCTGTCCCATGCAGTAGGTCTGGATCTCGGGGCGTACGTAGGACATCGTGTCGTAGATGGCCGTGAGAGCGGTGAACGAACCACCCGGGGAGTTGATGTAGATCAGGATGTCGCGATCCGGATCGGTCGACTCGAGGCAGATCAGCTGCGCGATGACATCGTTGGCGACGACATCGTCGATCGGTGCACCGAGGAAGATGATGCGCTCCTCGAACAGCTTGTTGTACGGGTTGGATTCCTTCATCCCGTAGTTCGTCCGCTCGACGAAGGACGGCAGGACGTAGCGACTCTGCGGTGCCTGTGGCGCGAAGCCACCCGCCGAGCCGGGCGTGAACAGTTGGCTCATGTTGATCTTTCTCCCTTACGCCGGGGCCGGGGCGCTGCCGGCGGTCATCTGCGCCACCCGGCTGACCACGTGGTCGACGAAGCCGTACTCGAGGGCCTGCTGTGCGGTGAACCACCGGTCGCGCTCCGAGTCGGCCTGAATCTGCTCGACGGTCTGGCCGGTGTGCTCGGCGATGAGCTTGGCCATCTCGGACTTGGTGAGCCGGAACTGCTCTGCCTGGATCGCGATGTCGGAAGCGGTACCACCGATACCCGCCGACGGCTGGTGCATCATGATGCGTGCGTGGGGCAGCGCGTACCGCTTGCCCTTCTGGCCCGCCGAGAGCAGGAACTGCCCCATCGAGGCTGCCAAGCCCAGCGAGTAGGTGGCCACGTCGCACTCGACGAACTGCATCGTGTCGAAGATGGCCATGCCAGCCGTGACCGAGCCGCCCGGCGAGTTGATGTACAGGTTGATGTCGCGGGACGAGTCCTCCGCCGACAGGAGCAGCAGCTGGGCACAGATCTGGTTGGCGATCGTGTCGTCCACCTGCTGGCCGAGGAAGATGATCCGTTCGCGGAGCAACCGGTCATAGACGGAGTCGCCGAGGCTCATCCCGGCACCCGCGCTGCGCGCGTCGATCATGGTTGCCGGTGCATGGGCATGAGAATTGAGCCCGGTCATCTGAGGACCGAAGCGGTGCTGCGCGTCGTGAGAACTCACTGGCATTCCTTCCTCTTTGTTGATCTACATCGACCCTAACGGCAGAGGCGGGTCCGGGACTCCCCGGACCCGCCTCCGTTCGCTCAGGGCGTGAAATGCCAGTCAGGCCCTGGGATGGGCCGGGCCAGCCGTACTACCGACTTCAGGCGTGCCTGAGCAGCTACTTGGACTCGGCGGGATCGCCGACCGTGTAGCTGCCGTTGTCGCCCTCATCGGCCACGGCTGCGTCATCCTGAGTCTCTTCGTCGGACTCGACCTCGAAGTCGTCGGACTCGACCTCGAAGTCGTCACCCTCGCCGGCGTCGCCCAGGTCCTCGAAGGCGTCCAGCTCGGCCTGACCCTCGGGTGTGGACAGCGCCGACAGGTCGACCCGCTGCCCGGAGGTGTCGGTGACGGTGGCGGACTCCAGCACGGTGGCCAGCGCCTTGTTACGTCGCACGTCGGCGACCAGTGCCGCGATGTTGCCGGCCTGCACCATCTGGTCGGCGAACTCCTGCGGGGCCATTCCGTAGCGCTGGGCCTGCCGCACGATGTACTCGGTCAGTTCGGCGTCGGAGACCGACACGGCCTCGGCGTCGGCGATCGAGTCGAGGATGAACTGGGTCTTGACCGAACGCTCCGCGACCTCGCGCAGCTCGGCGGTGAACTCGTCCTTGGTCTTGCCCTCGGATTCGAGGTAGCGCTCGAAAGCGGTGTCGTCGTGGCCGAGCTGGTGCACGACGTCGTGCTCGCGCCAGTCGATCTCGGACTGGACCGAGGACTCCGGCAGCGGAACCTCGGTCTTCTCGACCAGCAGCTCGAGCACCTTGTCGCGAGCCTCGGCGCCCTGGCCCAGGGCCTTGACCCGGGTCAGTCGCTCCCTGAGGTCGGCGCGAAGCTCGTCGATGGTGTCGAACTCGGACGCCAGCTGGGCGAATTCGTCATCGGCCTCGGGGAGTTCGCGCTCCTTGACCGAGTTGACCAACACGGTGATGTCGGCGTCGGATCCGGCGTGCTCACCAAAGGCCAGGGTCGAGGCGAAGGTCGCGCTGTCGCCCGCGGACTTGCCGATCACCGCGTCGTCGAGGCCCTCGATCAGGTCACCCGAGCCCACTTCGTAGGACATGCCGGAGGCGGAGCCGCCCTCTACCTCTTCACCGTCGACCGCCGCGGTGAGGTCGATCGAGATGAAGTCGCCGGTCTGCACCGCGCGCTCGACCCCGTTCAGGGTGCCGAACCGGGCCCGCAGTGCGTCGAACTGCTCCGCGATCTCTTCGTCGGTCACGATGGCATCCGCCACCGTAACGGCCAGTCCGTCGTAGGCGGGCACCTCGATCTCGGGCCGCACATCGACCTCGGCGGTGAACTCGAGCTGGTCGTTGTCCTCCAGCTTGGTCACCTCGATCTCGGGCTGGCCCAGCGCCTTGACACCGCTGTCGCGCACCGCATCGGAGTACGCCTTGGGCAGCGCCTTGTTGATCGCCTCTTCGAGAACGGCTGCTCGGCCGACGCGCTGGTCGATGACGCGCGCAGGAACCTTGCCGGGACGGAAGCCGGGCACCCGAACCTGGGACCCGATGGTCTTGTACGCCTCGTCCAGGCTCGACTTCAACTCGTCAAAAGGCACCTCGACCGCAAGCTTCACGCGGGTCGGGCTCAGGTTCTCGACGGTGCTCTTCACGATGTGCTGTTGCTCCTTGGCGGCTGGTCGGTTGCCTCGTGTGAGGTGCTGGTGCTCGTACGGGTCGTGCTGCTTGCAGGTGGTGCTGGTCGTGCTGGTCGGGGTGACAGGATTTGAACCTGCGACCCTCCGCTCCCAAAGCGGATGCGCTACCAAGCTGCGCTACACCCCGGTCCACGACATCGCGTCGGTGGCCGGCAATGGGCAGCAACCAACGAGACCTGTTCCGACCGTCGAGTGTACGGGCGTCGAAACGGTCGCCGGTCACACGCTAGGCTATAGCCGCACAACCCGAGTTGAGGCTGCGCTCCGGCGCCCTCAAAACGGACAATGCGGGCGTAGCTCAATGGTAGAGTCTCAGTCTTCCAAACTGATTGTGCGGGTTCGATTCCCGTCGCCCGCTCCAGGACGCAGGCGGAGGCCACCCATCCCCCCGTCCACGGCTAGCTCGGCGCCCGTGGTCGACCCGGCGGACGGTGACACGAGGTAGAGCACCGCGTGGGCGACCTCCTCGGCGCTCACCAACCGACCGTGCGGCTGCCGCGCGGCCAACGCCGCGCGCTCGGCGACCGGGTCGGCGGCACTCTGCAACAGCCGCGCCACCCACGGCGTATCCGCGGTCCCCGGGCTGACGGCATTGACCCTGATTCCATCGACCATTCCGTCCGCTGCCATGGCTCTGGTCAGTGACAGCACCGCACCCTTGCTCGCCGAGTAGACAGCCCGCTGCGGCAGACCTGCGGTGGCCACGATCGACGACGTGTTGACCACCGCGGCGTGTTCTGACCGGCACAGGTACGGCCAGGCAGCCCGCGACACCCGGGCAGTGCCTACCACGTTGACGTCCAGCACCCGGTGCCACTCGTCGTCCGAGCTGTCGACGACGCCACCCTGCGCTCCGATGCCCGCGTTGTTCACCACGATGTCCAAGCCGCCCAGCTCAGTGGCGGCACGCTCGACGGCCGCCTTCACCGAGGCGTCGTCGGTCACGTCCGCCTGTAGGTAGAGCGCACTGGGCAGGTCGTCCGGGCCGGTCCCCGACCGGTCGAGAATCGCCACCTGCGCGCCCTCGGCCAAGAAGACCCTCGAGATCGCCAGGCCGATGCCGGAGGCGCCACCGGTGACCAGGGCGGTCAGCCCGTCCAGCTGGCCCATCTCAGGCCGCACCCAGGACCTGGCGCTGATGTCCGAGACCGTCGATCTCGAGGTCGACGACATCGCCGGGCCTGAGGTACCCGATCGCGTCGCTACCCATCGCAACGCCGGCGGGCGTGCCGGTGTTGATCACGTCACCGGCCCGCAGCACCATGAACTGGCTCAGGTACCAGACCAGGTGGTTCACGCCGAAGATCATGTTCGCCGTCGTACCGTCCTGGCGCAGCTCGCCGTTGACCCACAGCTTCAGGCCCAGTGCCTGCGGATCGGGAACCTCATCGGCGGTCAGTACCCACGGCCCGAACGGGTTGAAGGTCTCGCAGTTCTTGCCCTTGTCCCACTGACCGCCCCGCTCGATCTGGAACTCCCGCTCTGACACGTCATTGCTGATGGCGTAACCGGCGATGACGGCCGGTGCATCGTCGGGCGAGTCCAGGTAGCGGGCCGTCGCACCGATCACCACTGCAAGCTCGACCTCGTAGTCGGTCTTGAGCGACCGTCGCGGCACCAACACCTCGTCGTCCGGGCCGACCACCGTGTCCGGCGTCTTGAGAAAGAGGATCGGCTCCTTCGGCGGGGTGGCACCGGTCTCGGCAGCGTGGTCACGGTAGTTGAGCCCGATGCAGACGATCTTGCCGATACTGGCCAGCGGTGACCCGAACCGCTCGGGCTCTGGCGCCAGCGGAAGTTGACCGGTCGCCATCGCCTCGCGAACCCGTGCCTGATCGCCGAGCAGCGTGCCGTCGACCTCGGCGACGATCGGCCGCAGGTCATACCAAGGTCCCGCGACGTCGGCGACGATGGGGATCTCGTTGCCGACCGGACCGCTACGGGCAAATCTCATTGGTGGGACTCCTCAGGCCGGGGTGGGCGGAACCAAGCACCAAGGTATCGGCTCGAACTAGGCTGCTGTTCGGATGCGCCTTGGCCGATCACAGAGGTGGGACGATGTTCGAACTCGCTCAGCAGGTAGTCGACTGGCAGGCCGCAGACCGGCGGGTCGTCCTTGCTCGACTGGTCGACAGTGTCGGGTTCAGTTCGCGCGACCCGGCCGCAGCGGTCGCCTACACCAGTGGCGAGCCGCTGGCCGGATCCCTCTTCTCCGGAGCCGCGGACGGGCAGCTGGTCGGGCTGTTGGAAGCTGCCGGACCTGATGCAACAGTCGTCGGCATCACGGTGTCTGCCGACGAGGCCGCTGCCGGTGGGCTGGCCTGCGGCGGCACCGCCCGGCTGCTGGTCCAGCAGGCCACCGACCTCTCCAGCGATGCGTGGCACAAGCTGGCAGGGGGCGCGGCGTGCTGTCTGGTCACCGCCGGGCAGTCGTCCCACCTCTTCTCCCCCACCGAGATCAACTCCGCGGGCCTGGACCCGCAGGTGAGCCGCTTGTTCGCCCGCGGGACCAGCCGGACATCGGTGATCGATACCGAACAGGGCGAGGTCATCGTCACCGCCCTGTGGCCGGTGCCCGCGCTGCTGATCGTGGGAGACGGCTTGATCGCGGACGCTCTCGCGACCCTGGCCGGACTTCTGGGCTGGCAGGCGACCGTTGCCGACGGGGTGCAGGAGCCTGCCCGGCTGGCGGCATCGTCGGCCGCCGGCGATGGCATCGTGGTGCTCAGCCACGATCTGGCCGTTGCCGGGCCGGCACTCGCAGCAGCTCTCAGCTCGACTGCCAGCTACGTGGGTGCGCTCGGCTCGCGGCGCACCCAACGGTCCCGATCGGACTGGCTGACCGCACAGGGCGTAGGAGCTGCGGAGCTGGAAAGGATCCACGGACCGGCCGGTCTGGATCTCGGAGCACTGACCCCGTACGAGATTGCCCTTGCGATCACTGCTGAAATGCTCGCAGTACGGACCGGAAGCAGCGGCGTCTCACTGCGGCAGCGGGGCGGCGTGATCCATCCGCAGAGCGTGCAGGCCCCGCCACCGCGCTACCAGGCATACTGACCGGCCCGCTTCGAGTGACCGGCCTGCTTCAGGCTGCCGCGGCCGCGTGCTCGTCGGACGGCAGAACGGTGATCGCTGGTCCCGGTTCGGGACGGTCCCGCTTGAACGACGGCAGCGCGAGCCGGACGATCTTGCCGTACACCGAACCGAGTTGGCGCGAAAGTCGCCCCGAGTTGTAGGGCAGCCCGTACTTCGCGCACAGGTCCTGCACCTCGTTGGCGATCTCGCCGTACCGGCGGGCCGGCAGATCCGGAAACAGATGATGCTCGATCTGAAAGGACAGATTGCCCGTCAGCACATGAAAGAGCTTGCTACCGGTGATGTTGGCCGACCCGAGCATCTGGCGCAGGTACCACCGTCCACGGCTCTCGTTCTCGGTTTCCGCCTCGGTGAAGGTCGCCACCCCGGTCGGAAAGTGACCGCAGAAGATGATGGAGTAGGCCCAGATGTTGCGGACGACGTTGGCCGTGGCGTTGGCGCTGAGAGTGCTCAGGAACAGTGGACCGGTCAACGCCGGAAAGAGCACGTAGTCCTTGAGGACCTGGCGGCCAGCCTTGTTCCACCACTGCAGGGCCAGTGGTTTCACCTCGGCCAGCGACTTCTCCCCCGCCACCACCCTCTCTGCCTCTAGGTCGTGCAGCATGACGCCCCACTCGAAGCCGAGCATCAGCAGCGCTGCGTAGAGCGGGTTACCGAGGTAGTAGGGATTCCACTTCTGGGCCTGATCCATCCGCAGGATGCCGTAGCCGATGTCGCGGTCCTTGCCGATGATGTTGGTGTAGGTGTGGTGCATGTAGTTGTGCGAGTGCCGCCACTGCTCGGCCGGGCAAACCGTGTCCCATTCGAACATCCTCGAGTTCACAGCGGGATCCCGCATCCAGTCGTACTGACCATGCATCACGTTGTGACCGATCTCCATGTTGTCCAGGATCTTCGACAACGACAGCGACGCGACGCTGGCAAGCCAGAACG
>JBBQFE010000114.1:0-8150 GCA_038321605.1 Mycobacteriales bacterium
AACGCGTAGCTCAGGTGGCCGATGACCAGCAGGCCGACACCGAGGGCGAACCAGTCGTGCACGAAGGTCGCCCCGGTACGCCAGCTCAGCCGGGCCAGGTGCGGAAAGTACATCAGGATTCCGGTGCCGAGGAGCACCAGAATCGACGCGCTGCTCAGCGAGGCGTTCAGTTTCTGGCCGGCGTTGAACTTGCCCACCGGGATCGAACCGTCCCGCCGTCGGCGTGAACGCAGCCACTGCCGATCGGCCGCCGAGAACCGGTTCAACCGCCGTACGTCCAACCGGTAGCTACCTGACAGCAGGCCGAGAAACATCGGAACCGGCAGGGCGAACCCGGTGTAGACGTGCACGAGCTCGACCAGCCTCCGGTGACCCACGATGACGGCGAAGCTACCGTTGTAGAGCACTGCGGCGGAGGCGATGCACACCAGCATGGCCACTGCGGTCAGTCGATGCACCCAGCGTTCGGCCGGGCTGAACCGGGACAGCAGGCCGGTCTGCTGTTCGTCCTCAGCCGACCGGCTTGTCCTGTCGTCCATTGGACCTGCCCACCCACCCGTCCACGTCGTAGCCGCGGGTCTCCCAGTACCCCGGTTGCACCTGCGCGGTAAGGGTGATCTTCGACAGCCACTTGATGCTCTTATAGCCGTACATCGGGCCGACGTAGAGCCGGACCGGTCCCCCGTGGTTGTGGCTGACCCCGCCACCGAGCATTCCGGTCGCCACCAGGATGTCGGCACGGCGGGCCTGGTCCAGCGTCAAGCTCTCGCTGTACGAGCCGTCGAAGGACTCGAACCGTACGGCGGTGGCGCCGGGCGTCGGCGCTGCCCGGCTGATCAGCTCGCTGAGCAGCACGCCGGTCCAGCGCACCTGCGGTACCCGCCAGCCGGTGACGCACTGAAAGTCCCGGACGATCGTGGTCTGCGGCAGGGCAGCAAGATCAGCCAGTGAGTGCTGTGCCGGAGCGCCCACCAGACCGTCCACGCCCAACCGGTAGCTGATCGGGTTCGCGCGTCGCACCGACCCGGTCACGGAATAGAACCTGAAACCGTTGCCGACCGGAATCAGTGACACCAGTCCGGTGGGGTCACTGCTCTCGATCGGGCCGAGCACCGCAGCCAGCCCGTCCGAGACCTGGCGCCCCGCGACGACACCGGCGGCGCCGAGGCCGAGCAGCCCGAGTATCAGGCGACGGCCCACCGGCTTGCCGCCCACCTCATCGGACTCCGCCGCCATCACACACCACCCTCGTCGCCTCTCCCAGTCTGCCCACCTCGGACGCCCTCGGCGCCGCCCGGACCCTTACGGAGCGGAGAACGACCCGGCGCGGACGGATCGCCGTGAACAGGTCGTGAAGTGCGGGTCGGATGTGTTACCCGGCTGGCCTGGACGGGGGCGATTCTGCGACGATGGGCGCATGCAGGGCGACGCCGCATTGCACACCCCCGAATTCGGACCGCTCGCCGGAACACCTGAACACGGCTCAGGATCGGTGACCGGGCGTCTCCCTCTGGTGCGCGCAATCGACGGCGAACCCGGCCAGGACCGTGTCGACAACCCCCGTTCGGCCGCCGCGGGCGCCAATACCGAGGATGCCCTGACCGCAGCCCGCAACAAGCTCGCGGCCGCCAGCGCGCGACTGGATGAGGCGCACGACGAGGCGCAGTCCCTGATCCGCGACGCCACCGAGCAGGCGATGCTCCTCTCGCGCGCCGCCGAGGCCGACAGCGAGCAAATAGTGGCCGCCGCGCAGGCGGAGGCCGATGAGCTGACCAGCTCCGCGCACTCCGCAGCCAAGGCGATCCGGGGCCAGGCCGAGCAGATCATGAACGGCGCCGAGCAGGCAGCGTTGGTGGTTCGCGCCGAGCTGGACGTCCAGTTGGCGGCGGCCAGGGCGGATCACCAGGCGGAGCTCGATCAGCTCAGACTCGCTCTGACCGCCGAACTCGAGGCCGCCCGCGAGGCCGCCCGCCAGCAACTGACCGCCGAGCGCCGGACCGCCGAGACCCAGGCCGCCGCACTGCACGCACAGGCCGCTGCCGCCCGTGCCCAGGCCGAGCTCGAGGCCGACCGCACCAGATCCCGCGCGCAGGCGCAGGCCGCCACCCTGCTGGAGCAGTCCCGGGCCGAGGCCGCGCGCGAACTGGCAGCGGCCGGCGAGCAGACCGCTTGGACCCGCACCGTCATCGACGGCCTGGTCACCGCAGCCGAACACGACGCCCAGCGCCGACGCAACCAGGCGCACGCAGACTCCGCCTCGGTCATCGCACGGGTGCGGGCCCGGTTGACCGCAGCGATGGCAGCGTCCGCGGCCGAGATCGACCAGCGGCACCAGGCTGCCCGGGCGGCGGCGGACGCTCTTGTCCAGCAGGCTGACGAGAGGTTGAATTCGGCCAGAACGGCGGCGGCGGACGAGCTGCGCAGCGCCGAGATCAAGGCCCAGGGCATAGTCGCCGCCGCTGAGGAATCTGCGAAGCTTCGCGATTCGAGGGCGGAGCGGCGGCTGGCCGAGGCGGAATCCGGTGCCCGCGCCGTCCGCGAACAGGTCGCCGCCGAGGTCGGGCGTTCCCAGCAGGAGCTGCGCGAGCTACGCCGCAGCACGAAGGCAGAGGCAACGGCCAATGTCGCGCAGGCCCGCGCGGAGGCCGATGAGCTGCGCAGCCTGGCACGCACCCTGCTGGCCGACGCCCGCTCGGAAGTCGCGGCGCTGACTCACCGACGGGACGCCATCGCCGCCGAGCTGGGCTCGCTGTCCGGAGTGATCGACGCGCTAGCGGTATCTGAAGAGGCACCGGGTGACAGCGCCGTGCCGGGCGACAGTGCTGCGCCCCAACAAAGTGCTCCGCCGGCAGACAGCGCTGTGCCGGAAGGAAGCGCTGTGCCGGAACGAAGCGCCGTGCCGGAAGAAAGCGCCGTGCCGGCCGGCAGCGCTGTGCAAGCTGCCCCGCCGACCATGGAGCCGGGGGCAGCGAACCGGTCTGAGCACGCCCAGGCAGTCCGGGTGCCCGCCGCGGTCCGGCTGACGCCGACCCCCAGGACCGTCGCGGCAACCGTCCAGGAGCCGAACACCGCCGATGACCACGACGACCGACCTTCCTTCCTACTCGACGAGATGATGAGAGCCGAATGAGCGAAAATCCTGTGACCTTCCGAACCGTCATGCGCGGCTACGAACCGGCTGAGGTGGACCGGCGCATCGCCGAGATCAGCGCAGCTGCCGCTCAGGCTCAGCATCAGGCAGCAGAGTTGGCGCGCCGGCTGGAACAGGTCACATCTGCCGCTGCCCGTGACAGGGCGGCCGCCGCGCAGGCTGCCGTCCCGGCTGAACCGTCCTACGCTGATTTCGGCGTGCGGCTGGGCCAGATCCTGACCCTGGCCGAGGCCGAGGCGACCGAGATCCGGGCAACCGCCGATGCCGAGATCAAGCAGAAGCTCTCAGACCTCGATGCTGCCAACACCAAGACCCGCAAGGATGCCGACGCTTACGCCGCGGACACCCGCAGTGGAGCAGAACGTGAGGCGGCCAAGATCGTCGAAGAAGCGAAGCGCTCGGCCGATCAGCTGCTCGACGAGGCCCACCGCCAGGCGACCGCCCGCCGTGAAGAAGCGGAGGCCGTCTATGAGAAGCAGCGTGCGCACGCTGCACAGGCCGCTGCCGACTTCGAACAGACGCTGGCCGCCAGGCGCGACAAGGCCGAACACGACTTCCGCGAGCAGAGTGGTTTGGCCGAGCAGCAGCTCAAGACGGCGCAGGCCCGGGTCGGCCAGCTGCAGGCAGAGAGCCAGCGCGCAACCACCGAGGCGTCACGCAAGGCCGCGCAGCTGCTGGCGGAGTCGGAGCAGAAGGCGCAGCAGATCGTCGAGGAGGCGGTGGGCCGGGCAGACCGGATCCGTACCGAATCCGAACGCGAACTGGCTGCCGCCACCCAGCGCCGGGACAGCATCAACTCGCAGCTGACCAACGTCCGGCAGATGCTCGCCACCCTGTCCGGAACTACGCCGGCAGCGGTGCCCACCGACGACAGCGCCGGCCAACAAAGCGCACCGGGTCGCCCCGCAGCCGCCGGCCCGCAGACGCCGAAGCAGGGCCCGCCAGCAACCAGCAACGGCACGCCGACCAAGCAACCGGCGGGCGACACCGCGAAGTAACCGCACGTCCCACGCCCGACCCTGACGGAGTTAATCCTTTGGTATCAGGGATGTGCGACGTCCCCTCTGCCCTGTCGAGCGCTGCTCACCATGAACAGCGCACGACTCATGGAGGGACAACCATGGAAGCCAGTGACTTTCCAACCAAGAGCGAATTCCCGTATCGGGCTCTGATCAGGATTCGCTACCAGCACGAACTCGACCTGGTGCTGATCAGTCAGCTCCAGCACGCGGTCGCCGCCGTCGCCCAGCCGGCACTCGCTGCCGAGTTCGAGGCGGCCACGTCCGTCGTCGCGCTCAGCAGGCTGCAGGTCGAGCGGGAGCCGGTCGAGCACAACGCGCTGGGGGCGGCGTTCGTGGCCTTCGACATCGACGGTCCGCTCTGCCCGGACACCCCGCAGGACCGGATCCGCGCGCTCATCCAGTGGCTGATCGACCACGGAATCCCGATCCCGGTACCCGACCCGGACCCTGACCCGGTGTACTACCGGGGCGACCTGGCCCAGGTGCTGGTTGCCGGCCGCGACGCGGTCTCGGCCATCGCCAGCAAAGAGATCGCCGGCGACCTGCACGGTGCCCTGACCGGCCTCGCGGCCGCCGCACTGCGCTGACGGAATCAGTCCCGTCGGATGGTCGTTGTGCCTGTGAGCGCATCGATCATCCGACGGTGACCGCATTTCACAGTGCAGGCGGGCCATGGCAACCGAACCCCAGACATCGGCGGAGCAACCAGCGCCGCGATCAGCCGTCGACTTCGAGTACTCCAACCTGAGCGGTCGGCCACCGGGTCCGTTCGTGAGCCTTGCATCCCGGCTGTCGTCCGGGGTCGCAGAGGTGCAGCAACAAATCAGGCCGTACGCCGAGGCCTGGCGTGCTTCGAACCTGCACGCGCTGAGCGCCGACGGCCCACTGTGGGTGGTGATCGGTGACTCGATGTCGCAAGGTATCGGCTCCACTGCGCATGACCGCGGCTGGGTGAACCAGACCGCCGCTGCAATCACCGAGCCCGGCGAGCCAGCACCGCGCATCGTCAACCTGTCGATCAGCGGCGCCCGGGTGAGCGACGTGCTGGAGCGTCAACTGCCCGCCCTGGACGAGCTGATCGGCCTCGGCAAGGTGCCGGACCTGGTGACCGTGCTGATCGGCTCCAACGACATGATGCGGCGCAACGACCGCGAGGGCCTGCCGGCCCGGTTCCAGCGGATGCTGGACCAGCTGCCGCCCGGCACCGTGGTCGCGAACCTGCCCAATCCACGGGGCATCGCCGCGGTCCTCAACGGTCTCATCGACCGGGCTGTCGCGGACCGGGGACTGGTGCTGGCGAACATGAAACAGCCGCGCACCACCACCTGGAAGGGCAAGCTGGCCCAGGACCACTTTCACCCGAACGAACTCGGCTACGCCGACATGGCGGCAGTGTTCACCGAGGCCATCAAGAGCCGGCACTCCCCCGACGGCAGCTGACCCGGCCCACCGCCGGGGTGGTACACAGGCACGGTGAATCGTTTACTTCTGGGACCGGTGCTACGACACGTCGGCACCACCGATGCCACCGTCTGGGTCGAGACCGCAGAGCCCGGCGAGGTCGAGATCCTCGGTCACCGCGAGCGCACCTGGACCGCGGGCGGTCACCATTACGCGCTGGTGGTGATCGAGGGTCTCGAAAGTGGCAGCAGCGTCCCCTACCAGGTGCAGCTGGACGGCGAACTGGTCTGGCCACTGGCCGATGAACATCGGCCACCCAGCCGGATCCGAACCATCGCGCCGGGGCAACCGGTCCGCATCGCGTTCGGCTCCTGTCGCTACGCACGATCTTCGGTGGTCACCGATGACCGGCACTTCGATGCCGACGCGCTGGACTGCTACTCCCGCAAGCTCGCTGCGCTGCCGGACTCCCAATGGCCCGAGGCGCTGCTGATGCTGGGCGACCAGGTCTACGCCGACGAGACCTCGCCGCAGACCCAGGCCAAGATCAGGACCAAACGCGACATCACCACGGGAGCCGGTGAGCAGGTCGCCGACTTCGAGGAATACACCTGGCTGTACGTGGAGTCCTGGACCGATCCGGATGTCCGCTGGCTGATGTCGACCATCCCCACCTCGATGATCTTCGACGACCACGACGTCCGCGACGACTGGAACACCTCACGGTCCTGGCGCGCCGACATGAAGAACACCAGCTGGTGGTCCGAGCGGATCATCGGCGGCCTGTCCTCGTACTGGGTGTACCAGCACCTGGGCAACCTGTCCCCCGCCGGATTGGCCGAGAACGAGCTCTACCAGCAGGTGCGCGCCAGCGCTGGGGATGTCGCTCCGCTGCTGCGCGCCTTCGCCGAGCACGCCGACCGGGAGGCCGACGGGGCGAAGGGCACCCGATGGTCCTACCGTCGCGACTTCGGCGACGTCCGGCTGGTCATGATCGACTCCCGCTGCGGCCGGATCCTGGACGAGGGCGAACGCAGCATGATCAGCCGGGCAGAGCTGGACTGGATCGCCACCCAGGTGGACGGGGACTACCAGCACCTGTTGGTCGGCACGTCGTTGCCGTGGCTACTGGCGCGGGCGCTGCACGACATCGAGTCCTGGAACGAGGCACTCTGCGCCGGCGCACGGGGTCCGCGGGTGGCGCGCTGGTCGGAGAAGCTGCGCCGCGCGGCCGATCTGGAGCATTGGGCAGCCTTCCGCCGGTCCTTCGATGCGCTGGCCGATCTGCTGGGTGCGGTCGGCCGCGGTGAACGCGCCGGTGCCGGCGGTCAGGCGCCGGCCACCATCTGCGTGCTGTCCGGCGACGTGCACCACGCCTACGTCGCGCAGGCGCACTACGCCTCGCCCATGACGTCCAAGGTCTATCAGCTCACCTGCTCACCGCTGCACAACTACGTGCCGGCCGCGATGAAGGTGACCTTCCGGCTGGCGTGGAGCAGGCTGGCCGAACGGACGACCCGCGCCCTGCTGGGCCTGGTGACCAAGGTGCCGCCGATGTCGCTGCACTGGACGCGGGAGTCCGGCCCGTACTTCGGCGACGAGATCATGACGGCCACCTTCGACGGCCGCACCGCCTCGGTGCTGCTGGAGCAGGCGGGACCGTCGGACGGACCACCGCGGCTGCACGAGGTGGCCAGGGTCGGCCTGTCCTGACAGGGCAACAGCCGTCCTGAAACCGGACGCGGTCAGCCGATCGGCGCCGACCAGCTGGGCCGGTTTATCAGACAGAAGGGGTGCCCTGCCGGATCTTCGAACACCAGCGCGCCAGACGGTGCGGTACCGATCCGACGGGCGCCGAGCGAGATCACCTGCAGCTCGGCCTGTTCCGGCGATTCGACCATCACATCCAGGTGGATCTGCTGCGGCCGCGCCGCTCCGGGCAGTCCAGAACGGTGTGGTGCAGTCTGCCGAGCATGGTGCAGAGTGTGACAGGTGATCGTGGGTCAGCGGGGGTCGATTCCCGCCGCCACCGACGTGACGGTGTACCGCGCGACAGTTCGGGACGACCCTAGCCTGATCACGCTGCTCGACGAACGAGAGACTGCGCGGCTGGCGCAACTGCGCCGACCGGCCGATCGGCTTCGCTTCGTGACGGTGCATGCGCTGGCCCGGCTGGCATTGGCCACCCGGGTCGCGACCGATCCACGACTGCTGAGCTTCACAGCGACCTGCGGCACCTGTGGTGGCGCGCACGGAAAGCCCGAGTTGCCAGGTGGCCCCCCGTTCAGCCTCTCCACCGCGGCGGGAATGGTGCTGGTCGCAATCGGCGGCGGCGCACCGGTCGGTGTCGACGTGGAAGCTGCCGCCGCTGCGGACTTCGACGGCTTCGACGAGGTAGCGCTGACTGCCGCCGAGCGTGCGGTGGTCGCGGGCACCGCAGCAGAGCTACGAGCGAACGTCCGCACCGGCTACTGGGTGGCCAAGGAGGCAGTGCTCAAGGCAGCCGGACGCGGGCTGGCGCTCGCACCCGACCGACTGGAGCTGACCGCGCCCGGTGAACGCCCCCGGGTACTCCG
>JBBQFE010000115.1:0-8149 GCA_038321605.1 Mycobacteriales bacterium
CGGCCCGAACCCACCCGGCACGAACCCACCCGGCACGAACCCACCCCCCACCCCCACCGCGGTCGCCAGCCCCATCAGACCCAGCAGACAACCCCAACCCCACCGGCCACAAACCCGCGATCACCAGCCGGGGGGTATCCCGCCAACCGGATGGTTCAGCTGAGCCAGCGCGGTGTGCCGGACCCGATTGGTGCAGCGGCGATATCCCAGTGCAGGTAGGCACTTCCGACGCTCACCGGCCCAGCCAGCCTGAGTGCGGGACCCCAGCCAGTCTGCTCCTGCACCGCGCCGACGAACCAGCTGGCGCGGTCCATTTCGCCGCCCGGCTCCTGTCCAGCATGCGCGCCGGTGACCTCCGCCTGGTGAGCCAAGAACAGTCCGGTACGGGCAAGCGAAAGTCTGCTGATGCTCCCCAGGCCACTACGACGCAGGTCGCTGAGGCCACGCACAGCAGCCGCGGCAGCCAGATACCCCGTCGCGTAATCCAGCGCCTGCACCGGAAGACGGCCGGGCGCCGAGCCTGCACCCGAACCAACACCAGCTCCCGAAGAGGCACCAGCTTCGCCAGCCGCCATCGCGATACCCGAGCTGACCTGAACGAGGCTGTCGAAGCCGCGCCGCTCTCGCCAGGGCCCCGTCCACCCATACGCATCCAGTGCCACTTCCACCAACCCTGGACGCACCGATCGCCTCAGCTCCTCACCCAGGCCCAGCCCGTCCAGGGCCCCTGGCCGGTAGCCGTGAACCAGCACATCGGCCGCCGAGAGCAGTTCGATGAATAACTCGCGCTCGGACCGCAGATCAAGACGAACGGTGTTCTTGCCCAGCGTCATCTCCGGTTCCAGGGCCGGCTCGCGGTACCAGGGAGGGTCCACCCGCAGCACCTCCGCACCGAAGCCGGCCAGAAATCTCGTGGCGGTCGGCCCGGCCAGCACCCGCGTGAGATCCAACACCCGAACCCCGCGGAGTGGACGTTCGCCCGAGACCCGCTCGCCCGAGACCCGCTCGCCCGAGACCCGCACCCCCGACACCCGCCGAGCCTGGCTCGAAGCCCCCTCCGGATCGGTAAACCGACGGTCCACCAGCGGCTCCTTCGCCACACTGCGTCCCTGAGGATGGTCCTGCCACTGTTGGGCGCTGCGCAGCTCGGCCGCGCACCCTCCCGCCCGCACGATGGCGGTCTCGAGTTCGGTGCCGGCCCGCTCAGCGACCGCCACGGCGACCTGCTCCCGACTCGCAGTACCCACCGGCAGATCGGGCACTCCTAGCACCCGCAGGGCCGCCGCTCGGTGTGTCTCGGCGTTGGTGTGCAGCCTGATGCACCCGTCCAGGGTTTGGTAGTCGCCGGCGATCGGGTCCCACGGCGCGGGCAGTTCCCAGCCGCTCGGCTGCAAGGTGCCGGTGAACCATCGTTGGGCAGCAGTCCGATCCACGGACACCCGCGGAATCACCCCGCCATCCCCAGCCCACTCGGCGACGGCCAGCCCTGCGACCCCCACCGATGCCGCCGCCAGCTCGGCGACGGGGTAAGACGAGCGCAGCCACGCGGTTCCGGTCCAGGCCAGGGCGTCCGATACCTCGGATTCGCCTGCCAGCGCCCGCCAGAGCACATCGACCATCGCACGTTCGAGTGTCGCCACCGTTGCGATCCTGCCAGGTCCGTCGTCGAGCCCCATTTGCACAGAAGCGCCTGGGTCTGCAAGCTGGCCCACGTGGATCCGTTGCTACTCACCCTCGCCGCCCAGACCAAGGCCGACACCTACGCGGCAACGTTCGCGGTAGGCGGCGGTCACGAGGTGACCGTCCTGATGCGCAGCGTCGACGGCGAGATCGTCGTTCCCTCGGCCAACCTGCCCGCCGGCTGGTCGCCCGAGTCTGATTCCTTCACCGCGGTGCTCAATGCGGTGCAGGCGATGCATCTGGCCCGTCAGTTCACCGGCTCCGGCCCGACCACCCTCAGCGACGTCGACGGCGGCTGGGACGTCGGGCTCGGCAACGTGGTGCTCTCAGCCGACGGTCACCCGACCTGCGTGGCCCACGGCGAGATGGTGGCCGACGCCGATCAGCTGTTCGCGTGCACCGTGTGCGAAGCCCGGGCGCGCTACGGCTGATCAGCCACAACGCGCCCGGGCCTGTTCCGTGCGCCGGTCCGCTGTACGAAGCGGGCCTCAGTCGGTGACGGTGACGCCCTTCCAGAACGCCACCCGACCGGTGATCTCCTTCGCGGCCTCCTTCGGCTGCGGGTAGAACCACGCGGCGTCCGCGTTCGTCTTTCCGTCCACCGTGACCGAGTAGTACGAGGCGGTGCCCTTCCACGGGCATACCGAATGAGTGGCAGTCTCCGACAGCACCCCGTCGGTCACCGAATCCACCGGAAAGTAGTGGTTGCCCTCGACGATCACCGTGTCAGCGCTGTCGGCGATGACGGTTCCGTTCCAACTGGCCTGGGCCATGGGTGAACTCCTCACATCTAGGTTCTTCATGCGGGCAGTCATAGCTGCGCCAGCTGCTGGCTCCAACGTAACCGCGCCGACGACTATTTCACCGGTCGGAAGAACTGGTCGCAAACAGCCCGTCCCTCAATCCAACGGCCAGGTGTGCACCGGTTCGTTGCTGTGCATGTGCTCGACGTAGCTGTGCAGCATCTCGCGGAGGGCATCCCGGCGGTCCAGTGGCTGCCGCTCGGCGTCGATCCGGTGGAACGTCCGGGCCTGCCATTCCGCCCCGTTGACGTGGGTGATGCACCGTTGCTCGATGATCGACAGCAGGCGGTCCGCCACCGCCGTGTCCACTCCCCAGCGCTGCAAACCCTCGTGTGCCAGCGGAAGCAGTCGCCGCAACACCAGTTCGGTGGCGGGCACCTCACCGAGCCCGGGCCAGTAGATGCTGGCATTGATGCCCTGCTTCGCGGCGGCGGTGAAGTTGTCCTCCGCCGCGGCGAACGACATCCGCGACCAGATCGGCCGGTCCTCCTCGGCAAGGACCCGCAGCACTCCGTAGTAGAAGGCGGCGTTCGCCAGGATGTCGACCACCGTCGGGCCCGCGGGCAGTACCCGGTTCTCCACCCGCAGGTGCGGCTTGCCGCGATAGACGTCATACACCGGTCGGTTCCAGCGATAGATGGTGCCGTTGTGCATCCGCAGTTCATGCAACCTCGGAGCATCGCCACGCTCGAAGACCTCGACCGGATCCTCGGCGTCGCAGACCGGAAGCAACGCGGGAAAGTACCGTACGTTCTCCTCGAACTGATCGAAGATCGAGGTGATCCACCGCTCGCCGAACCACACCCGCGGACGAACGCCCTGCGCCTTCAGCTCATCCGGGCGAGTATCGGTGGTCTGCTCGAACAACGCGATCCTGGTCTCGCGCCACAACTCCTTGCCGAACAGGAACGGCGAATTGGCGCCGAGCGCGAGCTGTACGCCGGCGATGCTCTGGGCAGCGTTCCAGTTCGCTGCGTAGTCGGCCGGGCTCACCTGCAGATGCAGCTGAACCGACGTGCACGCAGCCTCCGGGGCGATCGTGTCGGCGTAGACGGAGAGCCGCTCGGGCCCGTCGATGGAGATGTGCAGGTCCTCGCCCCGGGCAGCGAAGATCTGCTCGTTGAGCAGGGCATAGCGGGCGTTCGCGCTCAGCGCCGCGACAGTCAGGTGCTCCGGGCCGAGAGTGGGCAGCACCCCGATCATCGCGATGTGTGCGCCAACTCCACGCGACCGGCTCTCCGCGTCGTTCAGACTCGCCCGCAGGTCGTCCTCCAGCCTCAGCAGCGAGTCGCCCTGCAGCTCGCGCGGCTTCACGTTGATCTCGATGTTGAACTGGCCCAGTTCGGTCTGAAAATCCTCGTTGGCGATCGCGGTCAGCACCTCGGCGTTCTTCATCGCAGGGTCGGTGTTCTCGTCGATCAGATTGAACTCGATCTCCAGGCCGGTCATCGGACGTTCGAAGTCGAACTTCGAACCGGCCAGCATCCGGGCCAGCACATCGAGGCAGCGCCGAACCTTGGCCCGGTAGTTCTGTCGGTCCTGGCGGGTGAATTCAGTCCGCGCAACTTCGTCGCCCATGAAAACCTCTCGGTATGCGTGATTGCCGCTGAGGCAACAATGCCGGTTCGCGGTCGGGACCGCCACCACCTGAGCCCGACACCGCCTGAGCCCGACACCACGACATCCCGCCGGCCGGCCGGTCGGTGTCGGCGAGCTAGCCTCAGAGGATGGGACAGATTCCGCGCTCGGTGGACGCAGTGATCATCGGCGGCGGACCGAACGGGCTGGTCGCGGCCGCGCTGCTTGCCGACCAGGGTTGGTCGGTGCTGTTGCTCGAAGCTCAGGACGAGCTCGGTGGCGCCGTGAAATCACGCACCGTCGACGACTGGACGATGGACCGGTTCAGTGCCTGCTACCCACTGGTCAAGGCCTCACCGGTCATGCGGTCCCTGGAGCTGGCAGATCACGGCCTGAGCTGGGCCCGAGCCCCGTACGCCCTGGTGCATCCACTGGACGAACACGACGGCACCGGTGCGCTGATCGGTCCTGATCCCGCGGTTACCGCCGCGAACCTCGCCGAGGAGTGCCCTGCTGACGGCGAGGCCTGGCTGGCGCTGTGTTCGCAGTGGGAGCAGCTCGGCGGCCCGTTCCTCGATGCACTGCTCAACGGCTGGCCGCCGGTAAGTGCGGCCCGGCGGCTGCGGGCTGCTGCCGGTGGCACCGCAGAGTTCCTGAGACTGGCCCGGTTCCTGGCTCTACCGGTATATCGGATGGGCCAGGAGCTGTTCCAGGGACGGCGCGGTCAGGCGTTGCTCGCCGGTAACGCCATGCATGCCGACATCCCGATGGACGCTCCGGTGAGCGGCACGCTCGGCTGGATGATGGCGATGCTCGCCCAGAGCGCCGGGTTCGACTCTCCGGTCGGCGGCGCGGGTCAGCTCACGGCAGCGCTGGCCGCACGCGCTCGCAGTGCGGGAGCGGACCTGCGCACCGGCGAACCGGTGGTCGGCATCGATGTCAGCGGCGGCCGGGCGGTGGCGGTACGGACGGCCAGTGGCCAGCGCATCACGGCCACCAGGGCAGTGGTGGCCGACGTCGCGGTCACCGCGCTGTACCGCGACCTGTTGGCAGCAGTCGATCTGCCGGCCGGCCTGCTCCGCGACCTGGACCGTTTCGAATGGGATCTGCCGACGGTCAAGGTGAACTACCGCCTCCGTGACACCGCGCAATGGACCGCGGTGGCAGCCAGGACAGCTGGCGTGGTGCACGCCGGCGCGGATGCCCCCGGTCTGGTCAGGTGGTCGGCCGACCTGACCACCGGTGTGATCCCTGACGTGCCGTTCGCCCTGATCGGGCAGATGAGCACCTTGGACCCGACCCGCTCGCCGGCCGGGACGGAAGCGATGTGGGCCTACACCCACCTGCCCAGAGGCGTGCATGACGATGCCTCCGCGCAGCTACTGGCCGACCGGTTGGATCAGATGATCGAGGCTCGCGCGCCCGGCTTCGGTGACCTCATCATCGATCGGGAGGTCCAGACTCCGCAGAGCCTGTTCGCCGAGAACGCAAATCTCGTCGACGGTGCGCTGGGCGGCGGAACGGCCCAGCTTTATCAGCAGTTGGTGTTCCGGCCGCTGCCGGGCTTCGGGGGAGCACGGACGGTTGTCGACAACCTCTACCTCGGCAGCGCGGCCATCCACCCGGGCGGCGGTGTGCACGGTGCCTGCGGTGCCCAGGCTGCGCGATCTGCCCTGGCCGATCAGCGCGCGCTCGGCGGCCTCCGGCGCAAGGTCGGCTCGACCGTGCTGGACCGGATCTACCGCGACCGGCCCTCGGCCAGGTAGGTCAACCGCCGCAGCGATTCCCGGTTACGGGGTACCAGACTGAGCTGCCGGACCGCGGACGGGATCGCCCGGCCGGGACCGCGGATCAGATCCTCGCGCATCCGGATGGTCGTTCCCGCGCCGCCCTCCAGCTCGATCTCGACCCGAGCTTCGCCCAGGGGACGCGTCTTGGCGGTGAGCACCAGCAGGCTGCCCGGCACCGAGGACTCCACCACGGTCACATCGTTGAGCAGCAGCGGCCAGCTACCCACCGAGTGGTGGATCTTGCTGCCCTCCGCCGGCCAACTGGCATCGACATCACGAATCCGGGAAGCACCGACCACCCAACCCGCGTACAGCCAGCCGTCACCGAGCACCTTCCAGACCTCGGCCGGTGTCGCTGAGGTGTGCCAGGTCGTTTCGATCATGGCGGACGCTACTTCCGGAAGGACGTGTAGACGGCAGAGATGTCGTCCTTGCCGTGCCCGGAGGCACTCGCCGCCTGGTAGGCGGTGTGCAGCGCAGCGAGCAGGGTGCCGTCGACACCGGCCTTGTCTGCGGCTGCCGAGATCAGTTCGACGTCCTTCAAGGCGCCGTCCAACGCGAAGGACGGGGTGTAGTCGCTGTCGAGCATCTGCTGGCCCTTGGCGTGCACATAGGCGGCGTCCGACGGACCACCCTTGATCGCCTCGAAGAACAGGGTGGGATCCAGACCCAGCCCGACCGCGAGTGCGAGGGACTGGGCGGTGGCCGCGGTGATCGAGGCGATCCATGCGTTGCAGGCGAGCTTCAGCGCGCTGCCCTGGCCGAGGTCGTCGCCGGCCCAGACGGTGCGCGCGCCGATCGCGTCCAGCACCGGTCCGACCAGCTCGCGGTACGCAGGGTCACCGGAGACGAGCGGAATGAGTTTGCCCTGCTCGGCAGGGGCCTTGGTGCCCAGTACCGGGGCATCCAGCACCTTCAGCGACAGGGATCGGGCAAGGTCTGCCACGCGCTGGGTTCCCTCGATCCCGATGGTGGCCGTCTGCAGCCACACCACTTCCGGATCCAGCTTCGGCCCGAGTTCACTCATCACCTCGATGACCGAGTCGGCGTCGTAGAGCATTGTGATCACGACCTGTGCACCCGCTGCTGCCGCGGCGGGGTCGGTCGTCACCGAGGCGCCGTCAGCAGCGAGCGGCTGGGCCTTCTCCGGTGATCGGTTCCAGACGCGCACGTCGAAACCTTCGCGGAGCAGGGAGCGGGCCATCCCGGCCGCCATGGTGCCGGTGCCGAGAACGGCGACGATCTGCTGAGTCATGTAGGGGTTCCTCACTGAGCAGCTGAGCTGCGGGCTTGCGGACAGACCGATGAGCAGCGTGCCCGGGCGGCGGCCCGAAACATATGACGGGCCGCCTGCCCAGGAAGCCGTCAGCTCTTGAAGACGTCCTTGATCTTCTCGCCGGCCTGCTTGAGGTTGGACTTGGCCTGGTCGGCGTGTCCCTCGTTCTCGAGCTTCTCGTTACCGGTAGCGGCGCCGGCGCCTTCCTTGGCCTTGCCCGCGAGTTCCTCGGCCTTGTTGCTGATCTTGTCGTCGAGACCCATGTCCATCGATCCTTCCAGCACTGCGGGAGCGGATGCTCCCGGCAGAGGTCGGGGGGCCCACGCTGGCTGTCGAGCTGGGTGCCCGAGCTGGGTGTCATCATCGGAATTCCGAGTCGGCAACCGAACCGGGTGTCCAGGCTGCGGTACCCCTGCGACCTTGAATGGCTACCGTTTTGAGCCACCTTCGACCGTACACGTGACTTTCGGGCGGGGGCTACCTCACCAGGAGGCGCCGTCCCCGCGCACCACGACCACCGGGCAGGGCCCGTTCCGCACGCAGTACTCGGCCACCGAACCGATCAGCATCCCGGGGAAGGCTGCGCGGCCGCGGGCTCCGACCACCAGTAGCGCCGCACCCTCGGACAGCGCCAGCAGGGTAGGACCGGCCGGCCCGTTGACGACGTGCCGCGTTACCTCGAGTTGCGGGTGCTCGGCCAAGGCCGTGGCCAGTACCTCATCCAGGGTGCGCGCGGTGTCCGCGGCCAGGTCGACGCCCGGGGGGAGCCGGGTGAGGTAGTTGGGCCACCGCCAGCTGGCGACTGCGCGCAGCGTGGCGCCCGTCGACGTCGCCTGCTGGGCGGCCCACCTCACGGCATGCATGCTTGGCTCGGAGCCGTCCACGCCGACCACGACGATCGGGGTCGGGTTGAGTTCGGTCGCCTCACTCATGAGCGTTCCCGGCCGCACTGCCGGTGCCCGTGGACTCCGGATCGACGGTCACCCGCAGCGGATTGAGCCGCTGCCACAACAGGAACAGCA
>JBBQFE010000116.1:0-8125 GCA_038321605.1 Mycobacteriales bacterium
GTCGCCCATGAAGATCCGGGCCGGAGCGAAGTTGTGCGGCAGGAAGCCCACGCAGGCGCCCACCAGACCGGCACAGATCAGGGTCGGCGCGGCGGCGATCTCGAAGTTGCCGGCCGCTGCCAGGTGATAGCTGTAGGCGAAGAAGGCGACGCCCTGAATCGCGGTGACACCCGCCGCGAGCCCGTCCAGGCCGTCGATGAAGTTGATGGCGTTGATGGTGAGCACCGTCAGCAGGATGGTCAGTTCGACGCTGGCATCACGATCCAGCACGAACCCGGTGTGACCCCACGGGACGTAGACCGTCAACAACTGGATGCCACCCACGATCGACATCACCGCCGCAGCGGTCACCTGACCAGCGAACTTGGTCAGCGAGTCCAGCTCGTACCGGTCGTCCAGAACGCCCAGGGCGCAGATGATCAGGCCGCCCCACAGCACACCGTCGATCTCGGTGCCGTTGGAGAAGGTACTGCTGAGCGTGGGCAGTGCGTGGGCGATCACCATCGCCGCCGCAAAGCCGACCAGCAGGGCAGTGCCACCCAGCCGAGGGGTGTCCACCGCGTGGACGTCGCGATCCCGAGGCTTGGCCACCGCTCCCCAGCGGGTGGCGATCTGACGCGCCAGGGGCGTGAACAGGAAGCTGCCGATCGCCGCGATGCAGCCGACCAGTGCGTACTCGAGGGAAGGATGCACGTCTCGTCCGGCTGCCCTTCTGCTCCTCGACATCGTGCCGACCGTCGATACCGGTTGGCGTCACACGCGCGGGGCGACCGTCGCCCGCTGACTGCTGATGGACGTCAGATTAGTCGCTGGGACGGGTGATCAGAGGGACCACCTCGCGCAGCGCGTCCAGGCTGATGGCTCCTTCGCGCACGAGGCGCGGCAGGTCACCGGTCAGATCCACGATGCTCGACGGGCGACCGATCGGAACCTCACCGCCGTCGAGGTACACCGAGACCGCCTCCCCCAGTTGCTCGTAGGCCTGGGCGACGTTGGTGGCGGGGGGCAGCGACGTCCGGTTGGCGCTGGACACCGCCATCGGCCCGGTGATCGCGAGCAACTCCAGCGCCACCGGGTGCAGCGGCATCCGGATGCCGACCGTCCCCCGCGCGTCACCGAGGTCCCAGGCGAGCGTCGGGGCGTGTTCGACGATCAGGGTCAGGCCACCCGGCCAGAATGCCTCGATCAGGTTTCGGGCGTCGGCGGTGACGTAGCTGACCAGACCGTCGATCGTGTTCCACGAACCGACCAGCACCGGAACCGGCATGTCCCGCCCGCGACCCTTGGCGGCGAGCAGGCCGCTCACCGCAGCCGAGTTGAAGGCGTCGCACCCGATGCCGTACAGCGTGTCGGTCGGTAACACGATGACCGAACCACCCTCCACGGCGCGCGTTGCCGCCGCGATGGCGTTGGATCGGTTGGCGGGATCGGTGCAGTCCAGCATGTCGCTCACCAGGCCATCTTGCCTCAGCGCACTCGGGCGCACCTTCGGGGAGTCTCCCCCGATCGAGTTGGGGATGGTCAATCGCTCGGATCAATGGGACGATCACGACGTTTTGCGGCAGCCGTTTCGGTGCACGGCTCGTCGACGGGGGCGTCCCACCGCGCTACTCGAGAGGAACTGCAATGCCGCACACCATCTCGTCCAGCCATTCGCCATCAGCGTCCGGTTCGGTACCACCGTCCGGCCGCCGACGCTCGATCCGCCGAAGGGCCGCAGTGCTCGGACTGGTGCTGGTCAGCGCGGCCGGAAGCCTGCTGGCCACCGCGGGGACGGCGACCGCCGTGCCGACCGGAACACCGTGGGTGGTCAGCGTCGGAGACTCCTACATCTCCGGCGAAGCGGGGCGTTGGGCGGGAAATTCCAGTAGTTCCTCCCAGACAGACGCCCTCGGACCGACCGCGTACGACGATGCCGGCTCCGCTGAGGCGATCAAGGGCTGCCATCGATCCAAGTCCGCCGAGATCAACATCGGAACCGCATCGTCGATGAACCTGGCCTGCTCGGGAGCCCTGACCGCCACGGTTCCCTACAGTGCGGGAAGCGACTTCAAGCCCGGCCTGGACTTCTACAACGACGGCGCCGGACACCTCGGTCAGGCGCTGGCCCTGCAAAACTTCGCGACGGCACACCGGGTGCGGATGGTGGCCGTTTCGATCGGGGGCAACGACTTCAAGTTCGCCTCGATCGTCCAGTCGTGCGTCGTCGACTTTCTCACCTCGCCTTCCTGGTGGAAGAACTACTGCAACGACGACTCCTCGGTGACCGCGAACTTCACCAGCGCCAACATCGCCACGGTCACCGCCAGGATCAGCGGCGCGCTCAACAACGTCAACACCGCGATGACCAGAGCCGGCTACAGCACCGCCGACTACTCCATCGTCCTGCAGACCTACCCGTCACCGCTGCCCAACGGCTCCGGAATCCGCTACAGCGAATCCGGTTACAGCAGGCAGAGCACCGGTGGCTGCGGCTTCTACAACGGTGATGCCAACTGGGCCAACGCCAGCGCCCTGCCCACCATCAACTCGACGGTCACGGCGGCGGCGACCAGATCAGGTCTTCCCAACATCTCCGTCATGGACGTGTCGGCGCTGTTCACCGCACGGCGGTTGTGCGAGACGAGCGATCGAAAGCTCTCCGAAACGACGTTGACCAGCTGGCGCAGCCCTGGCGCGGTGGACGTGAGTGAATGGATCGAGGAGATCCGCACGGTGAGCGCGGTCGTCGGCCCCTACTACGTCCAGGAATCCCTGCACCCGAACTACTGGGGCCAGCTGGCACTGCGCAGCTGCCTGCGACAGGCCTACAACGGTGGCTCGGTGCAC
Organism: Mycobacteriales bacterium; assembly: GCA_038321605.1. GTDB lineage: Bacteria > Actinomycetota > Actinomycetes > Mycobacteriales > Jatrophihabitantaceae > Jatrophihabitans_A. The sequence goes on from JBBQFE010000116.1 coordinate 2,830, forward strand.
GGTGGGACCTGTTCCCGATCCGGCTCCGGCCTCACCGCCGGTGGTGAACCGGTCGTCAGCCTGGGCTGACGGTGCCTGGATCGGCGTCCTGCAGTGCCATTCGGCGTGCCGTGACGAACCGGGGCCGACCGTTCAGATCCAGGTGTTCGACGACCTCCTCGAACTGCCCGGTGCCGTCCAACAAGGAAGGCAGCGACACCGCGTGGCTGTCGTCGTGTTCGATCGCCAGTCGGCCACCGGGGCGCAGCAACCTCGCGGCTGTGGCCAGCAGCCCCGGCATGACCGCCAGTCCGTCGGCGCCGGCGAATACCGCCTCGGCCGGATCGTGGGCCACCTCGGGGCGCAGCTGGGGCGCGGCCACCGCGGGCACGTAGGGCGGGTTGCTCACCACCACGTCGACCGCCGCCGTCAGCTCCCCGAGCAGGAGCGGATCGGTGAGGTCGCCGGCGACGATCTCGATGGCCGGGTCGCCGGCGGCGCTCCGGTCCGCGGCGTTGCGGCCCAACCAGTCCCGCGCCGATGCGGAACGCTCGACGGCGAGCACCCGGCAGGATCGGAACTCGTGGGCGATCGAGAGCGCGAGCGCGCCGGAGCCGGCACCGAGATCCACTACGGTCTGGCCGTCGGCCAGGTCGGCAGCTACCAGCTCCACAAGCAGTTCGGTCTCGGGTCGCGGAATGAACACCCCCGGCCCGACCTGCAGCTCCAGATACCGAAACGGTGCGCGACCGGTCAGGTGCTGCAGTGGAGAGCCCAGCGCGCGTCGGTGTATCAGGTCGCCGAACCTCGCCTGGACCGGCTCGGGCAGATCCGGGGAGAGGATCAGGGCGCCGCGTTCGACGCCGAGTACGTGGGCCAGCAGCAGCTCGGCGTCGACCCGGGCGGATTCGATGCCGGCATCGCGCAAACGCTGGGTGGCCGCTCGCAGCGCGTCCTGCAGCACCATGCTCAGTGTTCGGTGTTGCCGGCGAGCGCTGCCTCGGTATCTGCCTTGGTCAAAGCCTCGATGACGTCGTCGAGCGCGCCGTCGAGGACCTGATCGAGGTTATAGGCCTTGAAGTTGACCCGATGATCGGCGATCCGGTTCTCGGCGAAGTTGTAGGTCCGGATGCGTTCGGACCGGTCCACCGTGCGGACCTGCGACCTGCGGGCATCGGAGGCCTCCTGAGCAGCCTCCTCCTGAGCGTGCGCCAGTAGTCGCGCCCGCAACACTCGCAACGCCGCTTCCCGGTTCTGCAGCTGGCTCTTCTCGTTCTGCATCGCCACGACCGTCCCGGTCGGCAGATGGGTGATCCGCACCGCCGAGTCGGTGGTGTTCACGCTCTGACCACCAGGGCCGGACGAGCGGTAGACGTCGAGGCGCAGATCGTTCATGTCGATCTCGACGTCGACCTCCTCGGCCTCGGGCAGCACCAGTACACCGGCGGCAGAGGTGTGAATACGCCCCTGGGACTCGGTGACCGGCACCCGCTGAACCCGATGCACGCCGCCCTCGTACTTCAACTTCTGCCAGACGGGAGTCTCGGGGTTGCGTGCCCGCACAGCTACCGTGACCGACTTGTGTCCGCCCAGATCGGTCGCCTCGTCGTCCAGAACCTCGGTGATCCAGTTCTGCCGCTCGGCGTAGCGCAGGTACATCCGGAGCAGGTCTCCGGCGAACAGCGCAGACTCGTCGCCGCCCTCCCCCGCCTTGATCTCGAGCAGGACGTCCTTGGTGTCGTTGGGATCCTTCGGCAGCAGCAATTCACGCAATTTGATCTCGAGCTCGATGATCCGGGCGGCGAGCTGCTCGGCCTCGAGCGCGAAGGCCGCATCCTCACCGGCCATCCCGCGTGCTGCCTCTTCGTCGCCACGGGTCCGGTCGAGCTCCCGGGCGCACCCCACGATCGGTGCCAGCTGGGCGTACCTGCGGCCGAGGCGTTTGGCGGCGTTCTGGTCGGCGTGCACTGCCGGGTCCGACAGCGCCTTCTCGGTTTCGGCGTACTCCACCAGAACCTGGGCCAACGTGCCGGCACCTTCGATCTGAGCCATCGCGGGCACTTCGCAATCTGCACATCGTGATCAGCGGTGGACCGTCAGGTTCAGCGGGCGGTCCGGGACATGGAAAACGGCGCCCGTCCCGACTGCCGCAGGGCAGGACCGGGACGAGCGCCGTGAAGAGAGCTAGGCGTTGGTGCGGGTGCGCTTTCCGTAACGCTTCTCGAACTTGTCGACACGACCGCCGACGTCCATGATCTTCTGCTTGCCGGTGTAGAACGGGTGGCAGGCGGAGCACACTTCAGCGTGCATCGAGCCGGACTTGGCGGTGCTGCGAGTGGTGAACGAGTTACCGCACGAGCAAGTCACTTCGGTGACCACGTACTCGGGGTGAATGGCGTCCTTCACGATGGATCCCTTCTGTGGCACCTCACGGTGCCGATGTGGTGGTCGCCGGGTCGCCCTGACTACGTCGAGGAATTCAACGAAAAGCCATCGCGGACGTGAACCGGAACCGGGTCGTCAACCAGACAGTGTGCCAGCTTGCGGCACTTAGCTCCAAACGCGCGTCCGCTGCGCGGCATTCCCGCCGGCGTCGTGCCGTGGCCGCCGCCTGCTGGTCAGCTCAGTGGTAGCGCCGCGAGCGCGGCCTGCAGGTCCTTGGTCGCCTGGGCCACCTTCTTGGTCCCGGTCAGTGCGGCATAGGCGTTGTCGGCCACCGCGTCACTGATCGCCTGGTACGCCGGGCTCACCGTGAATGGCCGACCAGTTGCCCAGCCCTGCTGCAGCGGACCCAGGAACGGGTACTCCGCCCGCAACCTGGCATCGCTGTACAGGCTCCGCAGCGCGGGCGGCAACGACGCCGCGGTCAGCATCGTCCGCTGGGCCGGAGTGGACTGCAGGTAGCGAACGAAGGCCAGGGCGGTGCGCTGGTGCTGCCCCGCGCTGGTGATGCCTGCTCCGAGTCCTCGAAACGCGGCCGGCGCCAACCCGTCCGGTCCAGGCAGCGGTGCGACCTTGACGTGACCGGTCACCGGCGACGTCTTGGCGCTGATGGTGGCGTAGCTGTCGGCGTCACCGCGCATCATCAGCAGCGTGCCCGTGGAGAACGCCCGCACGCTCTGCTCCTGGCGATAGGTGATCGCGGCGGCCGGAATCACGTTCTTCGAGAAGGCGTCCACCAGAAACTGCAGGCCCCGCCGCGTGCTGGCGGTGTCAGCCTCAGCGGTCTTGCCGTCCTGGGCCAGCAGGTGACCTCCGGCGGCGAACATGCTCTCCGTCGCGTTGGTGGTCAGGTCCTGGCCCTGCGCGTACTGGCCACTGAAGCAGGCCAGGCTGTTGGTCCTGGCGAGCGCGCAGTCCGCGGTGAGCGCAGCCCAGGTGCCGGGGGCCGCCTTCAGTAGATCGCTGCGGTAGTAGAGCAGCCCTGCCTCGGCGGTGATCGGCGCCGCGTACAACGCGTGGTTGTAGGTGCCGGCTGCGACCACCGGAGCAACGGAGCCACTGGTGTCCACGGCGCGCGCACCGGTCAGGGGCTCGAGCCACTTGGCCGCTGCGAACTCGGCGGTGGAGGTGAGATCGGTGACGACCACGTCGTAGCCCGCTGCCTTGTTCTGCAGGTGTTCCACCAGCGAATCACGTCTGCTGGCAGCGTCGGCGGGCAGCGGGGTCAGCGTGACCTGTTCGGCGGCGTGAGTGCTGTTCCAGGTCGCGGTCAGCGTCGTGAACACGCCGGTCGGATCGGCCACGGCGACCGAAATGGGACCAGCCTGCATCGAGGCGGCATCGGCGTTGGCGTCACCGGACTTCTTGCTGGACGTGCAGCCGGCGGCAAGCACCGCCATGGCGACGGCCGCGGCGGTGACGGTACGGGCGGTGATGGGCACACGCATGAAAAGGGAACCTCCTGGAAAGACGTCGACCAGTCACGGTGCCATGGTGTGCGCCCGGCACCGAAATCCAGCCCACCTCGCAAGGGGTGCCAATCGGGTCATGGTGGATGGCCCCGGACAGCGCTGTGCCCCGCGGTTACTGGCCGCGGGGCACCTCGCTGTGAATCTGACCTCAGCTCGCCGTGATCAGCCCTTGACCGAACCCGCAAGCAATCCTCGAACGAAGAATCGCTGCAGGCTCAGGAACACGATCAGCGGGATGACGATCGAGATGAACGCCGCTGCCGGCAGCACCTCGCCGCCCGCGCCGCTCGTTGCGCCGATCAGGTTGTTGATCTTTACGGTGATCGGGCTGATGTTGTCCGAGCCGCCGCTCATGACCGACCCGACGAACAGGTCGTTCCAGACCCACAGGAACTGGAAGATCCCGAACGCGGCCAGCGCCGGACGCAGCAGCGGCAGCATCACGGTGCGGAAGATCTGGCCATGACTGGCGCCGTCGATCCTGGCCGCCTCGAGGATGTCACGCGGAATCTCGGACATGAAGTTGTGCATCAGGAACACTGCGAGCGGCAAGGCGAAACAGGCATGTGCCAGCCACACCGCGCCGACGGTTCCGGCCAGTCCCAGGCTGGGAATCACCGTCATCGTTCCGATGTGCCAGCCACCCACGACGAAGCGCAGCAGCGGCACCGCGGCGACCTGGAGCGGCACCACCTGCAGGGCGAAGATCCCCACGAAGAGCCAGTCGCGGCCCTTGAAGTCGATCCACACCAGTGCGTAGGACGCCATCGACGCGACCGCCATCGGGATGATGGCGGCCGGAATGACGATAGCGAGCGAGTTGGCGATGTAGGGCACCAGCGAGCTGGCCGAACTGCCGTTGAACCCGACGGTCAGTTGCTTGTAAAACTGCGTGGTGAACGGGCTTCCGTGCCACCACCCTGCCGAGTCCTGGGCGGTCTTGGGACGGAAGGACTGCACGAGCAGGCCGGCGGTGGGGATCGTCCACAGCACCCCGATGACCAGCGCGACCAATGACGCCGACCGACTCGTCAGCGCAGACCGGACACGGCTGGCTGCGCTGCCGCCGTTGTCGACCGGGATTCGGGTGGCCGGAGCGCTGCCGCTCGGATCAATAATGAGCTCGGTATTGGTCATCGTCCCGCCCTTGTCCGGACCATCTGGCGTACCTGGAATGCAACGAAGGGAATCACCAGCAGGAAGATGATCATCGCCAGCGTCGCTGAGCGGTGGTCACCCAAGGTGCCGCCACCACCGACCGCGATGCCACCCTGCTTCCAGGTGGTGAACATCAGGTTGGCGAGCGTGTCACCGCCGTGCTGGTTGGCGCCGAAGGCCTGGATGAGGTCGAACACCTTCAGGGTTGCGACCGAAATGGTGACCAGCACGACGATCAAGGTCGG
>JBBQFE010000117.1:0-8070 GCA_038321605.1 Mycobacteriales bacterium
GGCCTACGCGACCTGCTCACCGTCCAGACCGCCCGACTCCTGGGACACCCCGCCTGGACCGAGATCAAGCGAAACACCCATCCAGCCAATACACTCGGGTTCCGCCTGCAGAAGTTCAACGCAGCGTGACGCTACCGAATCCTCTCGCCTCCTCCCGACCTAGACCGGGATTGAGCGTGTCCACCACACGGGGTCAAGTCCCCACGACCTCACCGATCCTCTTGCCGGCCACCCGTGAGCCAGGCAAGTCGCTGCCGGTCAGCTCCCCACGGGCGGTCCAGGCCCGATCCCGCGCCTCAGCTCAAGCCACCCGGATCCGGGTGAGCATGCCGCCACCGGCTTTCTCATCGCTGCCGATCGCCGACAGGACCCGCCAGATCGTCGAGGTCAAGGCCACCCTCCCGGCCGGGCCGTGCAGACTCTCATGATCGGCCAAGGCCTGGATGTCGCTGATCGTGACCGCTCCGTCAGCGATCGCGACCGCGACATCGACCAGGACACGGCCCGGGTCATGGCCCGCGCGGCGCTCCCGCAACCCATCGGTGGCCTGGCTCAGCAACACCGTCAGCCCGATCCGGTCCGCCAGCTCAGCCAGCAAGACCGTTCCGGCGTGCGACACCACACCCATCCCATCGGTCGTAATGACCGGGACCGTCCTGCGCGTTGTAGGTTCCACCTGCGAAGTGCCTCTCGTTTGTCTGGTTTTCTTGTCCCTCAGCAAGACAAGTTTCCCAGCAACGACAAGCACTTTCGCGCTTATAGGGCCCGTGTCGGCGACACAAGATCAACCGGCTGCAACATCGGGGTTAGCTGAAGCGTGACGGGTTCACCCGATCAAGGTGGTGGCTTGAGTTCCTGCGGACCAGGTCCCACCGAAAAGGGCGAAGCCCCCGGTCCACAGCACCGAAGATGTCTGGCTGTAGAGCGTATGGTTGCTTCCAATCACCCAGGCCGTGACGGCACCAATAGCGGTGGCCGCTAGCCCGGGACCTCCCAGAGCGGATCCACCGACGGTGCGAAAAGACCAACCCGCGCTCGTCCAGCGACCGAGCACCAAAGCGTGTGTGATTGGGGCGACGCAGGACACCCACGATTGGCCGCCTCCGCTCGCGGCGGCGGGGCGCGACTCGCACGCCGCACCCGCCGAGGACCAAGTCGTTGCGTCTCCCCGCTGGTAAAGGCGCCCGTTCGTCCCTCGGACAAAGTACCGCCAGCCGGCACCGACAAGCCCGACCGCCGGGCCTCCCATCATGGAGCCACCGAGGTCACCAAAGGTGGCCGCAACGGGGAGCAGGTTGGTCAGCGTAACCCGGCCGACCATCAAATGCCCGCTTGCTGCACGGCAAGTGACAAGCAGACTGTTGCCGCTGATTGCTGCCGCTGGTTCGCTACAACCGGTCGCACCCGCAAGGACCGCCCAAGGCGCACTCCCTGAACGCACGTAGAGCCGACCATTCGTACCCGCGCCGATAAACAGGGTACGGGCTCGGGCTACATCTCGTGCAACGGCTGGGGGTGCAGTGAGCGCGCCACCCAGGCTCGACGAGCCCGTAACGTCTGAACGCGTCAAAAAGGGAGTCGTTCCGCTGATCCCGGCTGAACCAGTCACTGCAGCTCCGCTCACAGATACCGACAGGCACCCGAGGATCCCCAAAGGGGCCCCGCTGCCCACGTTCAGAGCCCTCGCACAGACAGTGTGGGAGCCGCTGCCGACGAGAACCGGAAGGGAGAAGCCAAACGTCGCCCCGCGATGAAACACCTGGTCGACGTCGGGCCGGGAGAGGTTAGCGGTCGCCTGGCTGATGGGAGTGCCGTCCACTGTGACGCGGACAGTGATGGGCGCGGTTGTGTCGGGATCCATGGCCCAGCCGGACACTCGTGCTCCGCCAACTATGGTGGTAACCGCGTCCAAGTGGCCGAAAGGAAGGCAGGACATGTGGTCGCAGTTATCCAGCGCCCAATCGTCTGCCTCCACATAAGGCTGCGTGCCACCGTAGGGATACCACGACGGGACGTAGTAGCGAGACCCGCCGCTGACCACTCGGTAGATGCGACCTGAGGGCAAACCGCGCAAGAACATGTCCGAGGGCAGTGGGCGCAGATGCACGTAGTTGTCGAACTCATACCGATCGAGCAGGGTCGTCGGCTGTGGACCACCAAATACATCCCAAGAACTCACGTATAGGGGTGCGCCGCCAGCAACTCGGTAAACGCGGCCATCAGCCTGGTTGGTGATAAATGTGCCATCCAACGGGACCTGTCTCAGGTGCGCATCAGGGTTTCCTGCGTTGTCGACGTCCCACTGGTCGATCGCGGTCGTGGACTGCGGACCGCCAAACGGGGCCCAACTGCTCACATACAGCGGTGCCCCGCCCGCGATCCGGTACACCTTCCCTGCCGTCGTGCTTACCCAGGTACCGTCAGTGGGGAATAACCTCAGATGCGCATCTGGGTTCCCGGCGTTGTCGACGTCCCATTGGTCGATAGCCGTCGTGGCCTGCGGACCACCAAATGGCGTCCAGCTACTGACATACAGCGGTGCTCCCCCCGCGATCCGGTACACCTTCCCTGCCGTCGTGCTCAACCATGTTCCGTCCGAAGGCACAGGCGGCATCGCTAGGAGTTGCTCATGGGTGACTGGTGTTGTGGGCTGAGAACCGCCGAAGCCGCTCCAACTACTCACGTACAGCGGCGCCCCACCAGCGAGGCGATACACCTTCCCGGTGCCACTGTCATTAATAAAACTTCCATTTGCCAGTCCGCCCGCGCCGGAGCCGTCTGGGGCGGCGGTGTACCCGGAAAGCAATGCGCCGGCTCCGTTGCTGGTCTGGTTGTTCTGCTCGTACACCTGGCCGGTACCTCTGTCGGGGTACCACCAGTTGCCGTTGATGACTGTCGGGGAGCTCGCTGATCCGCCGGTGTAGATGCCGACGTGGGCATCGTTGTATTCGGCGGCGTCTCCGGGTTGTGGGGCGTAGCCGTCACCAAGGGGATGCCAACGGCCATTGGCCTGTCCCCAGGTACGGAAACTTGACGCGTTGGCGTTGATGCCGTTCCCGTACACGCCGGTGATCCCGGCCTGCGCCCACGCCCACGCAGCGAAGTCCGCGCACCACGCGACGCTACGGTTTCCGTTACCGCAGTCGCTGCCGCTTCCCCAGTAGGAGCTGAACTTGTTACAGTTTGACCCGTAAGGTTCTGATTTGTACCCGGCTTGGCCGCGCGCGGCAGTGACGATCGCTGACCCGGCCGTAGATGCCCGCGCCGCCGGCGCTTGGCCACCCACCGCGAGAAGCTGGGCGAACAGCAGCGCCAACACCAAAGTCAAGGCACGGCACAGCGGCCGCCGGATACGGAACATCGCTCTTCATCCCCTGAGTAGATCGTTGACACACGGACGCGCGGTCACCATCTCACACGTTGCCCAACGAAGAGGTCGTTCGCATGATCGTCTCGGGCTTGTCAGGGCAATCGCCGAGGAGCGGGCAGACGCCCTCAGACCCTGGCGGCCGTACGCCACGTCAGGCTGACCGTCGCCGGGTCGAAAATGCCTCGGGGGCTGCCTGCGGGCATGGGCAGGATCTCGATGCTGAGCAGGAGCTGGATGACGGCTCGTTGCCGGCTGAGCGGGATGCTGGCCCAGCGCTTGCGTATCTCGGGTCCGGCGATGTCCTCAAGGTCTGGTGCTGTCGATGCGGCCTTGACGAGTTGGTCGAGGCGTTCGGCGTCGGGTCGGAGCTTGGCGGTGATGCGGGTGAGTTGCTGGCCGTCGATGGTCCCGTCGGCGTAGGCGTCGGCGGCGCTGTCCAAGCGGGCCCGGACGGCTGCTGCCTGCTCCCGCCGGGCCTGGGTGGCGGTGTCGTCCCCGGCGATCAGCAGTTTGCGGGCATCGGGTTGGCTTAGCCTGGATCCACCGTTCTGCTGGGGTGTGGCGGCGGGTCGTGAGACACGAATGCCCTGCTGGGCGAAGAGAATGTGGCTTGCGACGGTCACAAACTCGACACACAGAAGGGCATCCGTGGGATGCGAGTCTGCCATGGCGTTACTGCGGTCTTTGATGATCCGAACCTCGTGTCGTGCGCTGGCCTTGCGCCGGTCCTGCAGCTCGCCGAACGGGCCGGGTTCCAAGACCTGGTCGCCAACCACGTCCGGATCGGGAAGGTGGGTGGCGCCCGGCCAGTGTTGAAGGTTCCGGCGTTGGTCGCTGGGATGATCGCCGGCGCGGACAGCATCGATGACATGGCTCTGCTGCGGCACGGCGCGATGAGCCGGCTGTTCGATGGGATCCGGGCGCCCTCGACGTTGGGGACGTTCCTGCGGACGTTCACCTTCGGGCACGTCCGGCAGCTCGACGCCGTGGCCTCCCGGATGCTGATCAACCTCACCCGGGTGGCGCCGCTGCTCCCGGGGATCGGTGAGCTCGCCTACGTCGATGTTGACGACACGGTCAGGCAGACCTACGGCTACGCCAAGCAGGGCGCCGGCCGTGGCTACACCGGCACGAAGGGCTTGAACGTTCTGCTCGCCATCCTCAGCACCCCCACGAGTCGACCGCTGATCACGGCCGCCCGGCTCCGCAAGGGATCCACCAACAGCGCCCGGGGCGCGCACAAGTTGGTCTCGGACAGCCTGGTCACAGCCAGGTCGTGCGGCGCGTCCGGGACGCTGGTGCTGCGGGCGGACTCGGCCTTCTTCCAGTCCGACGTGATCGCGGCGGTGCTCCGTCGCAACGCGTGCTTGTCCATCACCGCACGGCTCAACACGCCGGTCCGCAAGGCGATCGAGGCGATCCCGGCTGATGCGTGGACGCCGATCAAATACACCAACGCGGTCTGGGACCACGACGCCCAAGCGTGGATCAGTGACGCTGAGGTCGCTGAGATCGAGTTCACCTCGTTCACCTCCAAGGCCAAGGCTCAGCAGGTCAGCGCCCGGCTGATCGTGCGGCGGGTCCCGGACATGAACCCAGCGAACCAGAGCCCGCTGTTCACCGTCTACCGCCACCACGCGGTGTTCACCAACAGTCCGCTGCCGATGCTGGCGGCAGAAAAGGCCCACCGGGCTCATGCGATCGTCGAGCAGGTCATCGCGGACCTCAAGGGCGGGCCCCTGGCGCACCTGCCGTCGGGGAAGTTCTGGGCCAACAGCGCCTGGCTCGTCTGCGCCGCCATGGCCTTCAACCTCACCCGCACCACGGAGGTCCTGGCTTCAACCTTCCACGCCAAAGCCACGACCGGCACGATCCGCGCTCAGCTCATCAACGTCCCCGCCCGGCTCGCCCGCTCGGCCCGCCGGCTCACCCTGCACCTACCCACCGACTGGCCCTGGCAGAGCGAATGGGAACAGCTCCACACCGGAGCCTCACCACCCGCCACAGCCTGACCCCGACCACCTTCCTCACGGACCGACCGAAAGACCGGAGAACGCCGGACCAGCCGGCCACACCAACACGCCCACAACCGCTCGGACGAGTCAGGCATCACGCACGGTCCACGAAATCCGTTCGTAGCCTCGCGACGGTGGATCCGGGCTTAGGCGCTCCAGGACGGTCTCGGTGACGAGCTCCTCGACAGGCTGGCGGACCCGCCGGACGTGAGCGCCGTCCTTGCAGACGTAGGTGTCCTGCTTGCGGCCGTCCTTGCCGACGACCAGGACCCGCATGGGGCCACCGCAGACCCCGCAGCGGGCGATGCCGCTCAGCAGGTACTTGATGGCGCTGCTGGCGGGGCTGGTCCGGCGGTTGGGGTCGGACAGGATGGCCACGACCCGGTCGTAGGTGTCCCGGTCGATCAGGGCTTCCCAGGTGCCTTGCCCGATGATCTGGCCTTGGTGCTTGCGTAGGCCGGCGTTGCTTCAGCGCAGCAGGACCGAGCGCAGGGTGGTGGTGGACCAGGGCTTGCTGTTGACCCCGAGGGTTCCGGCCTGGTTCAGGCCCGCGGTGACGGCCCGCAGGGAGTCGCCGGCGGCGATGGAGGCGGCGGCTTTGCGGACGACGTCGGCCTGCTCGGGGTGGATGACGTCCCGCGATCCCAGGCGGCGGCCGGTGTCGTTGTAGACCTGCTCGCGTCGCCAGCCGTAGGCGACCTTGCCGTGCGGGGCTCCTGCCTCGGCGCGCTTGGCCATCTTGGCCTTCACCCGGCGGGTGAGCTGCTCGCTTTCATGCTTGGCCACGCTGCCCTTGATGCGGGCTGTCAGGCGGCCCTGTGGGGTCCCCAGGTCGATCTCCCCACCCACCGAGGCGAGCTGGACTCCGTGGCGCTCATGGAGGTCCACGATGTCCTCCAGCTCCCGTGGGGAGCGGGTGAGGCGGTCGACGTCCCACCAGATCAGAGCCTGGAACGCCCCGGCGGTCATCTTGCCCATCATCTGCTGATACGCCGGGCGGGGCTTGGCCCTGGTGGCGCTGACGTCGTTGTCGGTGAAGACCTCCCCGACGGTCCAGCCACGGGCCTCAGCCAGCGCGTGGCAGTCCTTGATCTGCCGCTTCACGCCCAAGGCGGTGTCGTTGGGGTCGGAGCTGATGCGGGCGTACACCGCGGCGAGCGTCATGCCAGTCAAGGTATCGCAGATCTAGGTTGTGCTCTGCCTCGCTGGTGCTCCTGCGGGGCCAGGGGATCCGGTGGTCGGTGTCGGTCTTGCTCGCGGGCCGGTTGCACAGTGGGAACGTGCAGGTCATGTCGCGGGCCTGCACGAGCCGCCGGAGCCGCTCGAGGATCCGGTAGCCGCTGCTGCTCAGGTCCTGCGGCTGTGGGGGGATCGTGAACGCTGCGAGCAGCCCGGTCAGGTCCAGGTCTCCGGGAGTGCCGTACGTGGGTGCCGCTCCAGCTTTGCCGGCCGTGCTGGTCCTCCCGGCACTGCTGTTCCTGATGTTGCTGGCTGGGTGGGCTTGGGGCCTGTCGAGGCTCATGACGTGGCCGTGCTGGTTGAGGCTCATGCGGGTCAGGCCTCCACCGGTGCTGGGGCACGCGGCCCACTGCAGCAGGGCCCGGGCGGTGCTGGGTAGGACGGGTCCCAGGCCGGGCAGGTCAGCCAGCTCAAGGCTGCCACCGGTGGCGGTGTGGAACGGGACCACGACGCTGGCGTGCCACCTCCCGGGGGTCGCGCTGCCGGTGAGCAGCTCAATGAACAGGTCGAACTCCCGGGCGGCCTTGCACCTGGTGTTGCCCGGGTCCGTGTGCAGGGGCAGGGTCTCGTCCAGGCTGGCCTGGACCATCGCGATGAGCTCCGCTGGGCCGGTCGCGTGCAGCACGGCCTGCCCGTCGGGGGCGGGGTAGAGGTGCACGGCCCGGTCGGTGTCCTTGCGGGCTTTGCGCCCCTGGGCTGCGCGTAGGTCCAAGGTCAGCGCCAGGCGAGCGAGCTGCTTACTGAGCTGTCCCGGCGTCATTGCACCCCCACCCACGCTGTCCAGACGCCCCAAGAGCAGCGTGACCCGGCGGTTGCGCTGATCGGCGGTGAGGTCGTGGTACTCGTGCAGGGTCCGCAGCACCGCCTTGACGTGCCGCACCGACGGCCGTCCGGTCTGGACCGCGGTGAGCAGCCCGGGGAGCTCGGTGACCTCCAGGGCCTCGTGCAGGACGTTGTCGGCGGTGATCCCCCCGACCCCCAGGGCCAGCGCGACCTCATCGCCGACGAACTCCCCCTCAGCCGCGCCAGGACACGCATCAGCACTTGCCTGTAGATCACTCAGAGCGGCGACCTTCCCGCACCAGGCGAGGTCCTCCAGGCGCTGCCACCGCGCGACCTCATCCAGCAACCCGGCCGCCGCGCTCGTGAACAGCAGCCCCCCGGAGCGCAACGCGGTGTCGTCCAACAACACCGACAGGCACTCAGCCGACAGGGCCGGCTGGACCGGACGTGAGGACCAGTCCATCGGCAACACCTGCTCGGCAGTAGAAGGCATGAGATCAACCTAACCGGCACCTCCGACAGCTTGGGTTCAAGGGATCGTCGCAACACCCTGATGGGATTGGGGTGTTGTCATGGCAGGTCGAGGACGGCCAAGGACTCCACGACATGTGGAACGTGAGTTCTGGCGCCAGGTGGCCAGCGGACTGAGCACCGAGGCGGCCT
>JBBQFE010000118.1:0-8007 GCA_038321605.1 Mycobacteriales bacterium
GGCACCGACGATGACCGTGTTGGACGGCCCGAACGTCCAGTCCACGAGTCCGGCCACCAGCACACCGGCGACCGTCACGATCACGAAGGATCTGGCACCGCTGATCAGCAGCAGCCACGCCAGCACCGCCAGCGGTACGGAGTTGGCCACCAGGTGGCCAGCATCGGCATGCAGGAACGGCGAGAAGACAATGCCGTCCAGTCCGTCCAACCGGCGGGGTTTGATCCCGAACCGCAGCAGCCGGTGATCAAGTACCGCGTTGATGGCCACGATCACCCAGAGCAGCGCCAGCAGTGTCGCGCTGAACACCGCGGCACCTGAGTAGCTCGAAGGCTTGAGGCCCTGCAGCAGGCTGGTATGCGCCAGATCGTGCTGCCGCTGCTGCTTGCGCGCCGCGCGATCGGGCCGGCCGGGAATGGGTGCGGTCACAGCCCCACGGTACCGGCAGAGGCACGCTCACCAGCAGCACCGAGACGACCGGAAGGCCGATGGCCGACCGGGGACGGATTGCTGCTCAGGCCCAGAGTTGATGTTCCAGGCGCTCGGCGGCCTGCTGCAGCGAACCCGAGTACGCCCCGGTGGACAGGTACTTCCAGCCGCCGTCGCAGACCACGAAGACCACATCGGCCGCCATCCCGGCCTTGACCGCCTTGTCGGCGACGCCCAGCGCCGCGTGCAGGATGGCGCCGGAGGAGATTCCGGCGAAGATGCCTTCCTGCTCGACCAGGTCACGGGTGCGCCGCAAGGCATCGTAGGAGGTCACCGAGAACCGCGAGGTCAGCACGGAATCGTCATACAGTTCCGGCACGAAACCTTCGTCGATGTTGCGCAGGCCGTACACCAGCTCGCCGTACCGGGGCTCGGCAGCGATGATCTGCACGCCGGGGACCTTCTCGCGCAGAAAGCGACCGGTGCCCATCAAGGTGCCGGTGGTGCCGAGGCCGGCGACGAAGTGCGTCACCGTGGGCAGGTCCGCCAGGATCTCGGGGCCGGTGCCGTCGTAGTGCGCCTGCGCGTTGGCAGGGTTGCCGTACTGATAGAGCATGACCCACTCGGGGTTCTCCGCAGCCAGCTTCTTGGCCATCGCCACGGCCTGGTTAGAGCCACCGGCCGCGGGCGAGGAGATGATGCGGGCACCGAACATCTCCAGCAGCTGACGTCGCTCCTCGGAGGTGTTCTCGGGCATCACGCAGACCATGCCGTAACCCTTGAGTTTGGCGATCATCGCCATCGAGATGCCGGTGTTACCCGACGTGGGTTCGAGGATGGTGCAGCCGGGGGTGAGCAGACCGGCCTCCTCGGCCGCCGCGATCATCGCCAGCGCCGCCCGGTCCTTGATCGATCCCGTCGGATTGCGGTCCTCCAGCTTGGCCCACAGTCGCACCGCCGGGCCGTCACCGGTCGGCTGCCACCGTGGGGACAGCCTGGGCAGACCCACCAGCGGGGTGCCCCCGACCGCCTCGGTCAACGACTCGTAGCGCGTCATCAGAGGTGCAGCGGCTCTAGAAGGATCCGCCCGCGACGGCAGGCAGGATGGTGACCGAGTCGCCATCGGACAGTGCAGTGTCCAGCGAACCGGTGAAGCGGACGTCCTCGTCATTGACGTAGATGTTGACGAAGCGGTGCAGCGCACCCTCGTCGGTCAGCAGGCGGCCCTTGAGGCCGGCGTGCCGGGATTCCAGATCGTCGAGCAACGCAGACAGCGTGGCACCGTCGCCGGGCACCGCCTTCGAGCCGTCGGTGTAGCTGCGGAGGATGGTCGGGATCTTGACCTCTACGGCCATGAATGAAACTCCTTCTGTCAGCGCCCGACGGGCTGGGGTCGCGAGGTGGGTGGTGCTGGATCGTGCTTGGCTGGTCCGTGGTTTCAACAGCAGCGGACGGTCAAATATGTCCGCCGCCGAGCGAGGGGCTGCTCACAGCTCGTCGACCACCTGCACCTGCTCCTCGGTGACCTCGCCCGCGACGATCCGGAACGACCGGAACTCCGTGGAGTCGGTTTCGGCTGTCGATACCAGGACGTAATGGGCGTTCGGCTCGGATGCGAACGAGATGTCGGTCCTCGACGGATAGGCCTCGGTGGCCGTGTGCGAGTGGTAGATGATCACCGGTTCCTCGTCGTTGCGGGCCATCTCCTTGTAGAGGTTCAGCAGATCGGTGGAATCGAACTCGTAGAACGTGGGAGACCGCGCGGCGTTGAGCATTTCGATCATCCTGACCGGACGGTCAGACCCCTCGGGGCCCGCGACCACACCGCAGGCCTCGTCCGGGTGATCCCGGCGGGCGTGGGCCACGATCGCATCACGGGTAGCGGTGGAGAGGGTGAGCACAGTGAGTCAGGATATCTGTTCGGAGTGAACCGGCCTGACTCAGGCCATCAGATGCATGACCAGCATTTCCTGGACCGCGCTCAGCCAGTGGTACAGCATGCCGGATTCATCGGTGAGCGGTAGCTCCTCGTCCTCCGTCACACCCAGCCGGGTCCCGATCGCCAGCCGCAGGTCGTTGATCACCCGAATCCAGCGATCCGCCGCCTCATCGTCGAGTTCCACCCTGCCCCCGCCGGGTGGCACTTCGGCCCGGCACGCCTGCAGTCGACCGGTTCGCTCGGCCCGCAGGTCGCTCTCGACCAACTCGCGATACTCCGCCGAGGCAGCCTCGTCGTCGGTATAGCCCTGCGGGTACAGCCGCTGGATCACCGGATCGTCGGCGTCCGGGTCGGCCAGCAGGCCGGACAGGTCGTCGAACATCTCGGCCAACAGACTTGCCTCGGTGGGTTCGAGGTCGACCCGGAGTTTGCCCTGCCTGCGCTTGACCTTCACAAGCGGGCGCCGGACGAACGGCGGCCGGCGCGGTCACGGCTCGGCAGCCGCATCATGACATCACGAGTCACGCTGCACCGTGGCCCAGAGACCGTAGCCGTGCAACGTCGCGGTATCGCCCTCCATCCGCTCACGCGGCCCGGACGACACGACGGCGCGACCCTTGTGATGGACGTCGAGCATCAGCGCGGTGGCCTTCTCCTTGGGATAACCGAACACCTTCATCAGTACGTGGGTGACGTAACTCATCAGATTCACCGGATCGTTCCAGACCACCGTCACCCATCCGACATCCGGTTCAGACTGCTCCGCACCGACGGTGGTGGTCTCGGCCTCGCGGTGCGGACTGACCGCCGGTGCGCTTGCGCTAGCCATACCGCCATGGTGTCACGCCGATCTGGGAGCATCGACGGATGCCTGCCGACTTCACCGCGCTGTACACCGATCGCTACGAGCTCACCATGCTGCGGGCGGCCCTCGCCGACGGGACGGCACGCCGGCACTGCAGTTTCGAGGTCTTCGGCAGGCGGCTCCCGGGCGGGCGACGATTCGGAGTGGTCGCCGGGGTGGGCAGGCTGCTCGATGCGATCGCCGATTTCCGCTTCTCCGCCGAACAGATCGACGACCTCATCGCCGGTGGGGTGATCGACCGGGCCACCGCCGACTACCTGTCGGAGTACCGCTTTCAGGGCGACATAGTCGGCTACGCGGAGGGTGAGACGTACTTTCCCTACTCGCCGATCCTGTCGGTGTCGGGCACCTTCGCCGAGGCGGTGCTGCTAGAGACGCTGGTGTTGTCGGTGCTCAATCACGATTCGGCCATCGCCGCCGGGGCTGCGCGCATGGTGATCGCCGCAGCGGGCCGGCCCATCATCGAGATGGGATCGCGGCGCACTCACGAGGAGGCGGCGGTGGCCGCCGCGCGTGCCGCACACCTGGTCGGTTTCGCCTCGACCTCCAACCTCGCCGCAGGTGCCCGGTACGGCATCCCCACTGCCGGCACCGCGGCTCATGCCTTCACCCTGCTGCACGACACGGAGGAGGCAGCCTTCGCCTCGCAGATCGCGGCAGCCGGCGTATCGACCACGCTGCTGGTCGACACCTACGACATCAGTCGCGGCATCGACAAGGCCATCGCGGTCGCCGGCACCGGGTTGGGGGCCATTCGGATCGACTCGGGCGACCTCGCGGTGATGGCGCACCGGTCGCGTGCGCAACTCGACGCGCTGGGAGCGACGAGCACCAGGATCGTGGTCAGTGGTGACCTGGACGAGTTCTCGATCGCCGCGCTGGCCGCTGCCCCGGTGGACGTCTACGGCGCGGGCACGGCGGTGGTCGTCGGTTCGGGTGCACCCACCGCAGGACTGGTCTACAAGCTGGTCGAGGTCGACGGCCGCCCGGTGGAGAAGCGCAGCGAGAACAAGGGCAGTCAGGGTGGCAGAAAGCTGGCCCACCGCCGCCACCTGCCGTCGGGTATCGCAACCGACGAGCTGGTGACGCTGCAGAGCTCGGACTTCCGGCCAGGTCCGCTCGACCGCCCGCTCAGCATCGCCCTGATGCAGCAGGGCGAGGTCGTCAACGCGCAACTACTTGCGGAGTCGCGGGTGCTCCATCGGGACTCGATCAGCACGCTGCCGTGGGAGGCCGTCAAGCTGTCAGCAGGCGATCCCGGCCTGCAGGTCGTTCACAGCTGAATCATAGCCGGCTTGGGCGCGATGACTGCGCGCACGGGCCACTTCACTCTCACAATGGGCTGCGTGGCAGAAGCCGAGGAACAGCTCATTGGTGTCACTCCGAGATCGGCGTCCCGGCTGGCGCCGCATTGGGCGCTCGGCCTTCTCGCGCCGGCTGCCTATGCGCTGCTCTCGATCCAGCACTACTGGTACTTCGTCAGCAATCCGCGGGGCTCGTTGCCAGGTGGCGCCGACGGAATCCTGTACGCGTGGTACTTCCAATCTGCCGCTCACAGCCTGACTCACCTGAGCAATCCCTTCTTCTCCGCCGCGATGAATGCACCGGCGGGCGTCAACCTCATGTGGAACACAGCAATGCCAGCCCTGTCGACCGCTGCGATTCCGTTGACCGTCACTCTCGGCCCCTTCGTGACCGTGGGACTGCTCCTGACAGTCAGTCCGCTCATCTCGGCATGGGCCACCAATACGGTGCTGGTCCGGATGACCGGATCCCGTTGGGGTGGGTTCCTCGGCGGCCTCATCTATGCCTTCGGTCCGTACTACGCCGGACATTCTGGTCATCTCAATCTCATCTTCGCGCCGCTGCCGCCGCTCATGTTGCTGCTGCTCGGGCGCCTGCTACTACCCGTAGAGGGTCGCCCGGACAACCCGCTACGCACCGGAGTCCTGCTGGGGATCGTCGCCGCGATCCAGTTCCTGGTGGCCGAAGAAGTGATGGTCCTGGTATTCATCGCTGCTGTCGGTGGCGTGCTGGCCCTGGTGCTGGTTGCTCCTGCGAGTGCGGCACGGCGCTGGCAGAAGGCATCCGCGGGGCTGTTGGCAGGCGCAGGCTCGGCGTCGCTGATCGTGGGGGTGCCGTTGTGGTTCCAGTTCTTCGGTGCGCAGGCCCTGACCCACGGAGTGTCTGTGAGCCAGTCACGCGCAGATGTCGCCAGCTTTGTGCGGCCGAGCCTGCTGCAGGTGTCTGCGACCCACCCCGACATCAGAGCCAACATCCGTTTTCATGCGGCCAACGGAGCCGAGAACACCGCTTACCTGGGCTGGCCTCTCGTCATCCTGTGCATCTGGCTGCTGGGCTGGCTCGCCTTTCGTCGTGATCGATTCGCGGCCTGGTGGGCCCTAACCACAGGTGGCTTGGTGCTGCTCAGCATGGGCAGCCCGATACTTCTGCGCGGCAGGCCGGTCGGCACCGGGCCGTGGGCCCTCGTGCGCAAGATTCCGCTGCTCGGCGGTGCCGGGGCGGTGCGGTTCTCCCTACTGAGCATGCTGATGATCGGTCTGCTGCTCGCATGGAGTCTGAGCAAGCTGCGCCACCGGGCCACGTTGGCGGTCGCGGTGGCCGTCTCACTGCTGGCGGTGCTGCCGCTCCGAGTGGTGGCACCGTTTCACTCCGACCGCCTGCCGGCGACGCCGCGGTTCTTCACCAGCTCCGCGATCAGCGTGCTCCCGACCGGTTCTACCGTGATGGTGCTACCAACGCCCGAGTTTCCCCGAGTGGCGGGGATGGTCTGGCAGATTCGAAGCGATCTGCGCTTCAACCTGGTGGGTGGCTACAGCGTGTTCCGCAGCGGGACCGGCGCGAGCTACTCCGCCACGCTGCCCGGCTTCGCCGCGAGCCTGTTCCGGCTGGAAAATGGCGAGCCGCTGTCGGGAGCCGAGCTGGGGATTGCCCGCGCGGCCGCACGCATCAGCGGGGTGCGGTACATAGTGGTCACGCCTCAGGCCAAGGACGCCCGACTGGCGGTGGCCGCCGCAGTGGCCGTCACCGGCTGCACGCCGCAAGCGGTGGCCGACGTAACAGTGTGCAGGCTCAGCCGTTGAGCCGGCGCCCTTCGTCCAGCTGATCGGCGATGTCGGCAGCCTCGATCTCGGAACGGGAGATGCCCAGCACATAGAGAACCGCGTCGAGGAACGGGTGGTTCACCGCCACCTCGGCACTCTCGCGCAACGCAGCCTTGCCGTTGAAGGCGATGCCCAGTCCGGCGGTGCGCAGCATGTCGATGTCGTTGGCACCATCACCGATCGCAACCGTCTGGGCCAGCGGAACCTCGAACTGCTCGGCGAACCGCTGCAGCGCGGCCGCCTTGCCCGCACGATCCAGCACCTCGCCGACCACCCGGCCGCTGAGCACCCCGTCGAGAACCTCCAGCACGTTCGCCGCCGCGAAGTCCAGACCTAGTTCAGCGACGAACCGATCGGTGAAGTGGGTGAATCCGCCGGACACCACGCCGACGGTGTAGCCGAGTCGCTTGAGCGTTCGGACCAGGGTCCTGGCACCGGGGGTCAGCTGCATGCTGTCGCGGACCCGATACACCTGAGCGACCTCGAGACCACGCAGCAGCGCCACCCGGGCCAACAAGGACTCGGTGAAGTCCAGCCGGCCCGCCATCGCGTCCGCGGTGATGGCGGCGACCTCGTGTTCCACTCCGGCCAGCTTGGCCAGCTCGTCGATACCTTCGCCCTGGACCAGGGTGGAGTCGACGTCGAGCACCACCAACCGCTTGGCCCGCCTGGACAGCCCCGCTCGCTCAACGGCGATGTCCAGACCGGTGTCGCCGGCGGCCCGGACCAGCGCGCCGCGGAGCAACGCTTCGTCGGCGTCGGCCACGATCAGGTCGAGGCTGGACACCGGGTAGGTGGAGAGCTGGGTGACCGACTCGATGTTGCCACCCACATCGGCGATCCGCTGGCAGACATCGGCGATCGACCCCGGGCGTAGCGGGTGGCCCAGCACGACCACGTGCAGCTTCGGGATGCGGGCCGCTCCAGCAGGCGCCGCATCGGCGCCCGGTTGGTCGACCACGACCACCTCGTGCTCCATCCCGAGGGCCGAGCAGGTGTTGCCGATGGAACGTCGCAGGGAGGCAGGGTCGCCGCTGAGGGACAGCACCACTCCGAGGATCAGCCGTTGGCGGATGACGACCTGCTCCAGGTCGACCACATCGACGTCGTGCGCCGCGAACGAGCTGAACAGGGCCGCGGTCACACCCGGACGGTCTCGTCCCGTGACGGTGACCATCACGTCGATAGCTTGCATAGGAACGGCGGCTGTCTCCAGCGCGGTGGGCGAGCTGCCCACCGCCGGATCTCAGCTCAGGTCAGCTACCCGGGTCGGTGTCGCGCTGGCCCTGGCGGGCACCCTCGCCACCGATGGTGACCTTGCCGGCGCCCTCGGCGGCGACATGGCGCTTGTTGCCGTGGGCCTCGCGCTCGAGCCGGTCGATGAGGTGCGGGTAGTGGGCCTCGAACGCCGGCCGCTCCGAGCGGATCCGGGGCATCGAGGTGAAGTTGTGCCGCGGCGGCGGGCACGAGGTGGCCCACTCCAGCGAGTTGGCGTGACCCCACGGGTCGTCCGCGGTCGCGACCTCGCCGTACCGGTAGGACTTGTAGACGTTGTAGAGGAACGGCAGCATCGACGCGCCCAGCAGGAATGCCCCGATGCTGGAGATCGTGTTCAGAGTGGTGAACCCGTCACCGGGCAGGTAATCGGC